>JAAZBW010000397.1 GCA_012513625.1 Actinomycetales bacterium
GCCATCGCAGGCGTGTCCGCCGAATACGTGTGACCGGTGGGCGTGGTGACGGAGAGCCGCCTCGGGTCCGCCTCGTGCTGCCACCCGGACGACTCCTTCGCGTAGTTGCAGCGCTCGCACAGCCCGGAGCCGTTCCCGAAGCTGGTGGTGCCACCGCGCGAGTGCGGCTCCGCGTGGTCCGCGTGCCGGATCGGCGCATCGCACCAGGGCGTCCGGCAGACATCGTCACGCAGGAGGATCATCTTGCGCAGCTCGCCCGTGAACTCCCGCTTCCGCGAGTCCATCGCCACCAGCTGACCGGACTTCGGGGCCGTGTACAGCCGGCGCAGGAAGACTTCCCCCTCCGTGCGGCCCGCCACCCGCCGCGCCGCCTCTGCCGGGATGGGCCCGTGGCCCGGGAGCCAGCCGGGGTCCACGCCGCCGGCCAGCAGGGACGCGTCCGAGATCAACAGGCTGATCTCCAGCGGCACGTCTGACGCCCGCTCCTGGCCCGTCACAAGCTCGACCAGCCGGTCGGCCATGAGCTGCCCCTTGCCCCGGCCCTCAGCGGCACCTGTCACCCGCGCACCCTCCGCATCGCGAGCGAGCGCGGCGTACATGGCAACAGCCTGCGCCATCGGCAGGAGGGCCGTCAGGTACGCCATGGAACCCGGCGCCGGCCGCAGCGCCACCCTGCGCTCCGACTCAGCCCGCTCCAAGTGCCGGACCGCCGCATCCACGTCGAGCGACTGCGCGATCCGCCGGGCCTCGTGTGCCAGCTTTCGGCTCCCCAGGTTGGGCAGCTGCGGCGCGAGCCGCTCATCCACCACAGCCCGGTCCTCCGCGCTCAGCCACGCCGTCTCCCGCGCCACGATCGTGGCCCGCCACTCCGAGATCTCCCCGGACTCGAGCGCCGCCCGCGTGTGTGGCATCTCCTCTGCGAGCGCACGCGCGAGCCCCAGCATCTTCGACCCCTGCGACGGCGCCTCCCTTCGCGCCAACGCGATCTCGGCCGCCACTCCCCTGCCGCGCTGCTCCGCCGGCACCCCCTGCGCGGCCTCAGCGGCACGCCGCAGCCCGTCCAGCTCCATCGCCAAAGCGGCCTGCGTACCTGCGAGCGCAGATTTCACCTCCTCCAGCAACCGGATCGCATCGACGGCCTCGGCTTCACTCACCGCCGGAGCGCGCTCCCGCAACACGGCACGGAGCTCCTCCCCGCGCCTGCACACGTCAGCAGTACTCAGCATCGCCAACCCACCTCCTCCATTGTTCGAACATACGTTCGATCCTAGGGGCGGGCACTGACACGAACGCAAGGGGGTGGCGATGGGTGTGGATGAAGGCCGGGGAACACGGGGGCCAGAGCAGGTTGGGGATCTTTTTCGCAGAGTGCGAGACGACGCACGGCACCTCCGTACGAAACCCTCGCCCCGCCGCGCCCATCGACGACGACACTGACCTCCCGTACGAAACCCTCGCCCCGCCGTCGAGAATCAGCGAAACAGCTCGGGATCAGGGGACGCGGTGGGTCCAGGCGTCGTCGAGAAACTTGGTGCGGACCAACGCCTCCGCCACCGCGAGTTCCTTGGGCGTGAAATCGGAGCGTTGCGTGTTGTAGCGGCCCTCGAAGTGGGCGAGGAAGGCGTCGATGATGTCCTCGCGCGCCATGCCGGTCTGCGAACGCATGGGATCCACTCGCTTGTTGGCGGACTTAGTGCCCTTGTCGGAGAGTTTTTCGCGGCCGATGCGGAGGACATCGAGCATCTTGTTGGCGTCGATGTCGTAGGACATGGTCACGTGGTGGAGGGTGACGCCGCTCGCGAAGCGCTTCTGTGCCGCTCCCCCGATCTTGCCGGCCTCGGAGGCGATGTCGTTGAGCGGGACGTAGCGGGCCTTGACTCCCACATCGGCGAGGGCGCCGAGCACCCACTCGTCCAGGAAGGAGTACGAGCGCTCGAAGCTGAGACCCTCCACAAGCGCTGTGGGGACGATCAGCGAGTACGTGATGCAGTTGCCGGCCTCCATGAACATGGCGCCGCCGCCGGAGACACGGCGGACCACCATCATGCCGTGGCGCTCGAGGGCCTCCGTGTCCACCTCGTTGCGCACCGACTGGAACGATCCGATCACCACGAGCGGCGCGTCCCACTCCCAGATGACGAGCGCGGCCTGCCTGCGGCCCGCCGCGACCTCCGCGGGCAGGACCTCGTCGAGCGCCACATGCATCGCGGGGTGCATGGGCTGGTGGTGGATGATGTCGAAGGTGAGGTCGTGCCAGGCGATGGCGTGGCCGAGCGCGCGGCGAACCGCGATCCCCACAGCCTCAGGCGTGAAGCCGATGAACTCGGCCCCGGGCGTGGCGTTCTCGATGGCGCGAGCGAGATCATCCACGCTTGAATCGGCGGGCATGCCGAGGATTGCGGCGTTCACATCATCCAGAGCGGTATCCGGCTCCAAGAAGAAGTCGCCCGAGACGAACGCACGAGAGATGACGCCGTCCTCCACCTCCACGTCCACCGCCACGAGCTTGCCACCGGCCACCTTGTACTCACCACGCATGGGATGAGCCTACGACGGCGGAGCTCACGTTCCGTTCGACGCCCACCTAGGCCGGCCTGCGAGCCGACACTGCCCTCAGGAGATCGCCCGCCAGGCCGGGCTGGATCAGGCCTACGGTCCCGGATCTCCGATCCCGCGAACCTCCTTGGATTCCTCGCAGCCAGTGACTCCGGACGCCGAACCGTACGGCCTCTCCCCGGCTAGGATCGATGTGTCAATCGATCGGACCGCCCTAATCACGACCACACACGTCACAATAACCATAATCAAGAACGTGATGCTTTCAGACTCCAGCGAAGCACGTTGGCCGTTTCAGCTACGGCTTGGGTCGTCGGGACGGCGTGAGCCTGCGCTCGGAGCGGAGCGGAGAGCGGTGACGATCCGCTGAGCCGTCGGCGTCCGTCGGTGAAGTCGCGGGTTCGGTAAGTAGCCCGGATGGCCTATGAGTACAACCAAGCGATGATCATTTCCTCGTGACCGGGGTTTGCCATCGGGAGTCCCCGAGTAACGGACGCGAGCCCCGCCCGCGAGAAGGGCTTCTTCTATACGTGCGCCATGTCGTGGTGCAGCAGGCCCCAGGTGATCGAGTCCACGAGCGCCTCCCACGAGGCCGCCACCACGTCCGAACCCACGCCCACCGTGGACCAGGAGCGGATCCCATCCGTGGTCTCGATGAGCACGCGGATGATGGCATCCGTGCCCTGCTCGGAGTCGAGGATGCGGACCTTGAAGTCGATCAGCTCGAACTCGGCGATGTGCGGATAGGCCGGCAGCAGCGCCTCGCGCAGCGCCCGGTCGAGCGCGTTCACGGGGCCGTTGCCCTCCCCGATCCGGACGATCCGGCCAGAGGGCGTGTGCACCTTCACGGTGGCCTCCGCGGTTCCCCCGCCGGCGAGCGAACCGTTGATGTCCGCCACGTACGCCTTCCAGGACTCCACATCGAAGAAGCTGGGCCGCCGGCCCTCGAGCTCCTCCCGGAGCAGCAGCTCGAACGAGGCGTCCGCGGCGTCGTAGGTGTAGCCGAGCGCCTCGGCGTCCTTCACCTTCTGCGTCACGGCGGCGATCACGTCCGAGCGCCCCGTCACGTTGATGCCCAGCTCGCGGGCCTTCAGCTCGATCGAGGCTCGGCCGGCCATGTCGGAGACCAGCATCCGCATGTCATTGCCCACCACCTTGGGCTCGATGTGCTGGTAAAGGTCCGGATCCACCCGGATCGCTGAGGCGTGCAGCCCCGCCTTGTGCGCGAACGCGGAGGCGCCCACGTAGGGCTGCCGCGCGAAAGGCGAGATGTTGGTGACCTCGGAGATCTGGTGCGCGATCGTGGCAGACTGCATGAGGTCCTCCCCCATGCAGTCGAAGCCCAGCTTGAGCTGCAGGTTCGCCACGCAGGTGAGCAGGTCCGCGTTCCCGGTCCGCTCCCCGTAGCCGTTGATGGTGCCCTGGATGTGGCGGGCTCCCGCCTCCACGGCCGCGAGGGTGTTGGCCACGGCGCAGCCGGTGTCGTTGTGGGCGTGGATCCCGATCGGCGCCCCGAGGGACATCATGTCCGTCACGATCTCGCCCACCCACTGCGGCATCATCCCGCCGTTGGTGTCGCACATGACGATCGTGCGTGCCCCCGCCTCGGCGGCCTCCGCCAGTACCGCGCGCGTGTACGCGGGGTCATACCGGTACCCATCGAAGCAGTGCTCGGCATCGAGGATCACCTCGCGACCCTCCCGCACCAGGAAGGAGATTGTGTCCCGCACCATCGCGAGGTTCTCCTCGCCCACAGTGCGCAGCGCCCGCTCCACGTGCCGAATGTCCGATTTGGCCACGAGCGTCACGATCGGCGCCTCGGACTCGAGGAGCGCCAAGACCTGTGGGTCCTCCTCCACCTTCACGCCGGCCTTCCGGGTGGCACCGAACGCGGCGAGCCGCGCCCGCGAGAGCGGCGACCTCTCCTTGATCTCCTCGAAGAACTGCGTGTCCCGCGGCACCGCCCCCGGCCAGCCGCCTTCCACCACGTGGACTCCCAGCTGGTCGAGCAGCCGCGCGATCGCGTGCTTGTCGGCCACGGAGAGGTTCATCCCCTCCTGCTGCGCGCCATCGCGCAGGGTGGTGTCATACACCTCGATGCGTTCCATCGGTCTCGGTCCTCCATTCGGGTGGGTGCCTCCCCGGCACCCTGGGGGCGCCTCAGGTGAGGCGGTACAACCATCCATGTGGATCGGGTCGGGTTCCGTACTGGATCCCGGTGAGCACCTCGTAGAGCCCTGTGGTGAGCGGACCGGGCGCGCCATCGGCCACGGTCACGTCGAAATCGTCGGAAGCGAGCCTGCCGATCGGCGTGATCACGGCCGCGGTCCCGCAGGCGAACACCTCGGTGATCGCGCCGGAACGGATGCCGTCCACCAGGTCGGTCAGCGGCAGGTCCACCTCGTCCACCCGCCGGCCCTGATCGGCCATCAGCTGGATCAGCGAGGCGCGGGTGATGCCGGGCAGGATCGTCTCGTGCCGGAGCGACGGCGTCACCACCGTCCCGTCCGACCGCACCGCCATAATGTTCATGCCCCCAAGTTCCTCCACCAGCGAGGCCGTGGCGCCGTCGAGGAAGAGGACCTCCTCGAAACCCTGCTCCCGTGCGAGCGCCTTCGGGAGGAGAGAGGAGGCATAGTTGCCGGCGGTCTTCGCGGCTCCCGTGCCTCCCGGCCCCGAGCGGTGGTACTCGCGGGTCACCCAGATGTCGATCGGCTGGAATCCGTTCACGAAGTACGGCCCCACCGGCGAGGCCACCACGAGGAACGTGACCTCGTCCGCTGCCCGCACGCCCAGGAAGTGTTCCGAGGCGAACATGAACGGCCGCAGGTACAGGGAGGAGCCGGGGGTAGACGGCACCCACGCCTCATCCGCCTGCACGAGCGCGGCGATCCCGCCCACAAAGTCCTCCACCGGCTGCTCCGGCAGGCCCATTCGGCGCGCCGAGCGGTTGTGGCGGAGCGCATTCTGTTCCGGCCGGAATGTCCACACGCTCCCGTCCGCGTGCCGGTATGCCTTGAGGCCCTCAAAGACCTCCTGCCCGTAGTGCAGCACCGAGGAGGAGGGCGTGAGGGTGAGCGCGCCGTACTGGACCACACCGTGGCTGTGCCAGCCAGCGCCGCGGGTGAAGATCGCCTGCGCCATGTGGTCCGTGAAGTCCACGCCGAACGCGCCGCGCCGGAGGGCGGACTCACGGTCCTCGTCAGAGGCCTGGACCACCCCCTCCGCCAGGGGGAAGCGCGCGGAGAGTTCCCTGGGTGCGGGGAGCTGGCTGGTCGTGGAGGTCACGAGGGGGACCTTTCTCGTGGCTCGGGTCTCAGGCTCGGACGTGGGCGGAGGCTCAGGCCCGGGCGGGGGCAGCGGCTGCGGTTGCGGTTGCGGTTGCGGCGAAGCGCGCCAC
>JAAZBW010000029.1 GCA_012513625.1 Actinomycetales bacterium
AGTGAGCTGCTCGGCAACCTCCGGCTTCAGGACCTCACGGTCCTCGGGGTACTCGGGATAGGTGACATTGCCGTCCCCGTGCTCGATCGCGGAGACGAGCCGGGGTGTCTGGTAGACGCCACCGTTTCCGATGGTGGCCACCATGGCCACGTTCTGGAGGAGGGTGATCGCGTAACCCTGGCCGAACATGTTCACGAACTTGGTACGTCCGTCCCACGTTTCCGGCGTGGAGAGCAGCCCCGGGGACTCGCCCGGGATCGAGATTCCGGTGCGTTCGCCAAACCCGAAGGCCCGCATGTACTCGTACCGGGTCTGATCTTCCAGGAGCCGGCCGATCTCCACGGTTCCCACGTTGGAGGAGGTGGCGAGGATGCCGGTGGTGGTGAGGTCGAGCGGCTCGTGGTAGGAGTGCTCCGTGAAGGTCTGCCCGTCGAACGTGGCCTGGTAGGGGATGTGGAAGGTGCTGGAGGGGGTGACCACTCCCTCGTTGAGAGCGGCGGCGATCGTCAGGAGCTTGCCGGTCGAGCCGGGCTCGTACGGCGAGGTGATGGAGCGCGCACCCCGGTCTGCCACTTCCGATGATCCCGGGCTGCCGGGGTCCACCGATCCCGATTCCGCGAGGACCAGGAGCTCGCCCGTCTCGATGTCGAGGACCACCGCCCCCGCCCAGCGAGCGCCGTAGAGCGAGACCGCTTCGTCCACCTGCTGTTGGGCCGCGAACTGGAGGTCCCGGTCGAGCGTGGTGCGCACGGTACTGCCCGGCTCTGCGGCCGTGACCTCGTTGACGCCGGTGGGGATCACCTGCCCACCGTTGCCGATTTCCACGGTCTCGTGTCCGGGTGCGCCGGTAAGCGCAGAGTCGAAGGTCTGCTCGAGGCCCGCCAGGCCGTAGTGGTCCACTCCCACGAAGCCCACCACGTTCCCGGCGGTGGTTCCGTTCGGGTACTCGCGAACGGCGATCCACTCTGGTTCGATCCCCGAGATGCCGAGTTCGCGGATCTCGCGCCACTTCGAGGGTTGCAGGTTGCGCTCCAGGTAGCGCCAGGTGGAGGTGCCCACCATCTCACCACCCAGTTCGGCCTTGTCCCTTCCGAGCACAGGAGCGAGGAGGGCCGCCGCAGCCGCCGCACCCGTGCCCACCACCTCGCCGTCCTCGCGGTGCACGAAGCTGGCGACCGCCCGCTGGTTGACGGCCACGTGGACACGCTCACCCGAGGTGGCGAGCACCTCGCCGCGCACGTCCACAATGTCTCCGCGGGGGGCCTCGATCTCGTAGGTGCGAAGGCGCTCTGCCTTCGCCTGTGCCGCGAGGGCCGGGCCCTGAACCACCTGGACGAGGACGATCCGGGCTGCGAATACCGCGAAGAGGATGATGAGGAAGACTGAGACGACCCGTCGCCGTCCCAGTCCCGTCTGTTCCTGATCGGATGACCAGGGGTTCGTCTGGGTCACTTACCCCTCTCCGGGCTCCACATTTCCGAGGATGGACTGCGAGGCGATCGACACGTAGAGCGTCGCCTCTGCGGGAACCATACCGAGGCCAGCCGCCGAGTCCCGGAGCGCGGCCGGTGAGCCGAGAGATTCGAGCGCACCGGAAAGCTCGGCCTGCTGTTCCTGAAGGAGGGTGAGGCGGATCTGTTGATCATGGATCCGGTAGGAGGACACCGCCATCGCGGTATTCAGGAGGAGCGCCCCCACGAGCGAGGCGAGCAGGATGCCAGCGCACAGCAGGAAGAACGGGACGAGGGACCTGCTGGCCTCCGGCGCCCGGATGATCTGGAGGCGTGGGGCCCGTGATGGAACCGGTGCCTGGAGCGGTGCAGTGGCGCGTGCGGACATGCTCATCGAGGGCTCCTGCGAGTGGGTCGTGTGCGGATGGCGGCGCGGAGACGGACCGAGGCCGCGCGCGGGTTCTGGGCGATCTCCTCAGCGCTCGCCTTCTCAGCGCCGCGGACGAGGAGTTCAAAGGTGGGCTTCTGCTCCTCGAGTTCCACGGGCATGCCGTGGGGCGCGCTGGAGGTGGAGCGTCGGACCAGTTCCTGCTTCACGATCCGGTCCTCGAGTGACTGGTAGGCAAGCACCACGATCCGCCCGCCGAGTCGGAGGTGATCTAGAGCCGCGGGGACGGCGGATTCGAGGATGTCCAGCTCGCGGTTGACCGCCACGCGGAGCGCCTGGAACGTGCGCTTCGCGGGATTGCCCCCTGTGCGGCGGGCCGCGGCGGGGATAGATTCCCGCACGATATCCACCAGCTCACCGGTGGTGGTGAGCGGAGCGTCCTGCCGACGGCGCACGATCGCCCGGGCGATGCGGGGTGCGAACTTCTCCTCGCCATACCGGTAGAGGATCGACCGGAGCTCCGCCTCGCTCGCGCTCGCGAGGAGTTCGGCGGCCGTGGCGGACTCGGAGGTGTCCATCCGCATGTCGAGTGGCGCGTCCACGGCGTAGGAGAAGCCACGCTCGCGCTCGTCGAGTTGCAGGGATGAGACACCGAGGTCCATCAGGATCCCGGTTGCCTCTCGCGCGCCGACGGACCCGAGGGCGCCCGCGACGTCGTCGTACGTGGTGTGGACGGTGGTGAACCGATCACCGAACCGGGCGAGGCGGGCGGACGCCAGCTCGAGCGCGTCCGGGTCCCGGTCGATACCCACGAGGCGGATCGCGGGAAAGGCCTCCAGGAGGGCCTCGGCGTGGCCGCCCATCCCGAGCGTGCAGTCCACAACCACGCCGCCGTCTGCCATGGCGGGGGCGAGCAGTTCGATGCAGCGCGCGGCGAGGACCGGGACGTGGCGCTGCGCGGTGGGTGGCTGTGTCACGTCTCCTCCTCTCCTTCTGTGTGCGGTAACGGTGGCGGTCGGGTGGGCCCTCCTCCCCCCGACCAGGACTCCCGCCTGGTTCTGGCGCCGGGGAAGTGCGTCAGAAGCTGGCGAGAGACCTCATCGGGCGAGGTCAGAACAGTCCCGGGATCACCTCCTCCGCGGTCTCCGAGTAGGCGGTCTCCTGGATGGAGAGGTAATCGGCCCACGCCACGGCATCCCAGATCTCCACGCGGGAACCAGCACCAATCACGGCGAGGTCCCGGTCGAGCCCGGCGTACTGGCGGAGTGGCGCGGGAATCGTGACCCGTCCCTGCTTGTCCGGCACCTCATCCGTGGCGCCCGAGAGGAACACGCGCAGGTAGTCGCGCGCCTGCTTCGAGGTCACGGGCGCTTCGCGCAGCTGGGCGTGCAGACGTTCGAACTCCCGCATGGGGAAGGCATAGAGGCAGCGCTCCTGCCCACGGGTCAGCACGAGGCCGGCAGCAAGCTCTTCGCGGTACTTGGCGGGAAGTATCAGGCGGCCCTTCTCGTCCAGCTTCGGCTCGTAGGTGCCGAGGAACATGTGCCACCTCCTTCCACCTCGCTCCGCGTTGGCCCCACATTACTCCACTTCCATCCACGATCAAGGTGAACTGGTCGGTTCATGATGTGGAGATTGCGAAAAATCGTTGAAAACCCGCGGTGGAGCAGGGTGGAGGGAAAAGTACAGAAATACGCCTGAGGAGGCGGCCCGCAGGAGGGTTCAGGGAGTCCCGAGGCGCACGAAAAGGGCCTCGAGGTGACTACCTCGAGGCCCGTGTGGTGGGAAGTGGAGTGCTAGGAATTCTCCTGACGCTTCTCCCACCTCTCCTGCTGACGGTCCATGAAGCTTGCTCCCGCAGGCTTCGGTGTGGAACCTCCGGAGGGCTTCTCCGCGTCCCCATCCTTCTCCGCCCGGCCCGAGGAAAGGGTGGTGGCAAGCAGTGCCCCCACCAGCATCCCGAGGAACCCGAGCACGCCGAGCCAGACCAGGTCCGTGGCGACGCCGGCGATCAGTGCTCCGATGCCGATGAGCGCCACGACGATCCCGAGGGAAAGCCTGCGCACATCGATCCGGCCCCTGGGAGAGGCCTGAAGTGACTCGGCAAGTTCCGGATCGGCGGCACGGAGCTGCTGCTCCATTTGGGCGAGCACGCGCTGCTCATACTCTGACAGCGGCATATCGCGCCTCCTCACGCCGTGAATGGTGTCCTCCTAGGATAAAGGCGGAGGTGAGGTTATCAAAGTCGAGCCGGTGGAGACTTCGCAAGGATTGTTCAGTGATCGGGTGGCTGGAGGAGCGAGGCGGGCGTAATGGTAGCCCGTCCGAAGCGGTGATGGACCGCGTCCATCGCCTGTTCGGCGGCGAGGCGAGCCTCGGATTCGTCGAGGGTGGCCTGCCAACCCGCGGCCGCCGCCTCCACGAATCCGTCCGTGCGCACCCCAAGAAGTCGCACCCCGCCACGAAGTGAAACTTCGGACAGCAGCGAGCGCGCAGCCTCCGCGATGTCTGCCGCGAGGTGTGTGGGAGCGGCGAGCGAGCGGGCGCGGGTGATCGTGGCAAAGTCCGAGTGCCGCACCTTGAGCGTCACACGCGTGCACACGAGGCCGGCCGCACGGAGGCGGGCAGCGCACTCGTGTGACTGGCGGAGCACCACCCGCTCCAACTCCGCCCGATCCCACGAGTCCTCGCGGAACGTCGACTCGGTGGAGATGGACTTCTCCACCCGCCCGGGTGTCACCTCGCGGTCGTCGCGGCCCCACGCGAGCTGGAGGAGCCTCGCCGCGAGCGACTGGCCCACCCAGCGTCCGAGCGCGTGCTCTGGCACGGTCACGAGCTGGGCCACCGTCCGGACCCCCTTGTCCGCGAGCTGCTCCCGCGTCTTCTCGCCCACGCCCCACATCGCGCCCACCGGAAGGGAGTGGAGGAACGGCACGGTGGCCGCCACGGGCACCAGCAGGAGACCGTCTGGCTTGGCGAAACCGGAAGCGAGCTTTGCCACGTGCTTGCTGCCGGCGATCCCCACGGAGGAGGGGACCCCCACCTCGTCCCGAATCCGCTCGCGGATCAGCTCAGCGATGGCCGTGGGCCGGCCGAGTCGGAGCTGCGCCCCGGAGATGTCCAGAAAGGCCTCGTCGATCGAGAGCTGCTCGAGGGCCGGGGTGACCGAGCCGAGGAGTGCCATGACGGCGCGGGAGATTTCCCGGTAGCGCTCGTGCCGGCCGGGGATCAGGACCGCGTCGGGGCAGAGGCGCAGTGCCCGTGCGGTGGGCATCGCAGAGTGGACGCCCACTGCACGGGCCTCGTAGCTGGCCGAGGCGACGACGCCGCGTTCGCGCCCACCCACGATCACCGGCCGTCCCCGCAGGGACGGGTCATCGAGCACCTCCACCGAGGCGAAGAACGCGTCCATGTCCACGTGCAGGATCGTGGCGCCCCCGTCGTCGCCACCCCAGTCACGGCGCACCCCCGTCCCTCGTGACACGTGACCACCTCCAAGCGGGGTTCCTCGCACCACAGTAGCCTTGCGGCCATGCCCACCCGCTCCGACGAGCACGTTGGTTCATGGCCGACCTCCCCCTATGACACGGGACGGGCCGTCCTCGAGGTGCGGGAGGTGGCTCCGAGGGAGGCGATGTTCCTCATCGATGGCATGGAGTCCTCCTATATCGACCTCGATGATCCCGCACACCTCGAGTTCGAGTACATGCAGCACGTGGACGCCGTGGTAGCCGCACACCTCGGCAGGGAAACCCCCCTCCGAGCGCTCCACCTCGGAGGGGGCGCGTGTGCCCTCGCGCGGGCGTGGGACGCCACCCACCCGGGATCGGCGCAACTGGCGGTGGAGTGGGACCCCGAGATCGCCCGTCTCGTACGTGAGTGGTTCCCCCTCCCCCGCTCCCCCCGCCTCCGGATCCGGACAGGCGACGCCCGCACCGCGCTCGACGCGTTCCCGGCCGGACGGTGGGACGTGGTGGTGCGGGACGTGTTCGTGGCAGGCCGCGTGCCGGAACACTCGCGGGACCAGGGCTCGTGGACGGCCCTGCGCCGTGTGCTCGCTCCGGGCGGCGTGGTGGCCGTGAACGTCGCAGACTCCGCGCCCCTCGAGCTCGCCCGGGCGGATGCCGCTCTCGCGCTACGCACGTTCACCTCCGCGGTCGCGATCGCAGACCCGGCAGTGTTCAAGGGTAGGCGCTACGGAAACGTGATCGTGGCGGGATCGAACGCACCCCTTGACGAGGTGGCAATCGCACGACGGGTGCACGGGCTCCCCATGCCGGCCCGTGTCATGGCCGGCGCGGAGCTCCGCCGCTTCGCCGGATTCTAGGCACCGCGTGCGGGGCGGAGTCCGGCCTGGTCCCGCGTGGTTCGGCGCCACGGCGCGGGCCGCGAGATGAGACGGGTCAGGCGGGAGATCTCCTCGCCGCCGTCCGCTCGGTGCAGGAGCACGGCCTCCTCATAGAAGCCCACGAGTGCCTCCGTGGCGCTCCTCCACGAGTGGCGCACGGATTCCGCGCGCGCCGCGCGGCCCAGGCGCTCGCGGAGCGACCGGTCGGAGAGCAGTTCGCGGAGCCGGCCCGTCATCGCCTGCGCGTCATGGGGTTGCACCAGGAAGCCGTTCACGCCGTCGTCGATCACGAACGGGATGCCGCCGGCACGGGCACCCACCACCGGTACCCCGCTCGCCATCGACTCCATGGCCACGAAACCGAGCGTCTCGGTGGTGGAGGGGAACGCGAAGGCATCCGCTGAGGCGAACGCGGAGGCGAGGTCGTCGCCGCTCAGATAGCCCGCGAAGAAGGTGTTCGTCCCAGCAAACATCTGCTCGAGTTCCTCACGCGCGGGCCCAGAGCCCACGAACGCGAGGCGCGCCCCGATATCGGCCAGTTGCCGGATCGGGTTGAGCAGGTCGTCGAGGTTCTTCTCCCTGGAGAGGCGGCCCACGTACAGCAGGAGTGGCGCCTGCGGGTGCCCCTGCGTGAGGTGGTTCCGCATCTCCTCGGAGCGCCGATCGGGCCGGTACGTGCGGGTGTCTACGGCCTTCGGCCAGAGATCAACCCGGCGCACGCCGAGCTCGCGGGCCCGCTCCACCATGGGACCGGAGGTGCAGAGGTTGACCTCGGCGAGATTGTGGAGCGTGCGGATGATTCCCTCGGCCGTGGGCTTCAGCCAGCTGATCCCCATCTCCTCCGTGTACTTGGGGAGGTCTGTGTGGAAGGAGGCCAGCAGGGGCAGATCACGGCGCCGCGACGCGAGGATGCCGTATCCGCCAATCCAGACTGGGTTGACGGCATGCACGATATCCGGCCGGAAGTCCGCGAGCGAACTCGCGATTCCCACGGTCGGAAGCCCGAACCGCGCCTCCGGGTAGAGCGGCTTGAAGGCCACGGAGTTGACCCGCACCACCCGCGCCCCCGCGTGCGTGGGGGGAGGGTTGCCCGGCGCGAACACGAGCGCCTCGTGGCCGAGTTGCTCCAGTTCCTCAAGGGTCCGGATGATCCGTGTCACCACGCCGTCGATCTTCGGGAGGAAGGTCTCGGTGAAGAACGCGATTCGCATCGGGGGCCGCCCGCGGTTGGTTACTTCGTCTCGGCCAGAGAGGGCGGCACCCCGGCCTCGTTGTTCCGCGTCCACGTGGAGGTGGCGGGGATCTTCGAAAAGTCGACCCGGTCCCTGTACTTCCCGGCGGTCTGTTCCACCTCGAGGAGGAGCCCCTCGGAGAGCCTCGTGGGGTTGAGGCCGAGCTCGAGGAATGTGTCATTCGAGGCGAAGAGGTCGTTCTCCGGGGCTTCGTTGCGCGGATTCGGCACCATCTCAACCTCGGCACCCGTGATCTCACCGATCAGGTGGGCGAGGTCACGCACCCGGTGCGTCTCTGTCAACTGGTTGAAGATCTTCACGCGTTCTCCCGCCTCCGGCGGGTTCTCGAGCGCGATCTCCACGCACCTGACCATGTCCTGGATGTGGATGAACGCACGGGTCTGACCGCCGGTGCCGTGAACCGTGAGCGGGTAGCCCACGGCGGCCTGGACCAGGAAGCGGTTGAGGACCGTACCGTAGTCGCCGTCGTAGTCGAAGCGGTTGATGAGGCGCTCGTCGAGGTCTGTCTCCGGAGTGTGGGTTCCCCAGATGATCCCCTGGTGCAGGTCGGTGATGCGCAGGTGGTCGTTCTTCGCGTAATAGGCGAACAGGTGCTGGTCGAGCACCTTCGTCATGTGGTAGATCGAGCCCGGGTTGGTGGGGTAGAGGATCTGCTGCTCGATCACGTCACCCGCGTGCGGCACCTGGATGTCGAGGTAGCCCTCCGGGATCGCCATGCCGGCGGTGCCGTAGCCATAGACGCCCATGGTGCCGAGGTGCACCAGGTGCACATCACGGCCGGACTCCACGATCGCCGCGAGCACGTTGTGGGTGGCGTTCGTGTTGTTGTCCACCGTGTAGCGCTTGTTCTGCGAGTTTTTCATCGAGTACGGGGCGGCCCGCTGCTCTGCGAAGTGGATGATCGCGTCCGGCCCCTCGTGGGTGATGAAATCCAGGAGCGAGTCGTAGTCCTTCGCCACATCGATGTTCTTGAAGGCCAGGTCGCGGTCCGTGGCCTCCTTCCACGCGCCGATCCGCTCCTCGAGGGGACGAATCGGCGTGAGCGACTCAGCTCCAAGCTCCTCGTCGATCCTGCGGCGGGAGAGGTTGTCGATGATGATCACATCGTGGCCACGTGCCGAGAGGTGAAGGGCCGCGGGCCAACCACAGAATCCGTCTCCGCCAAGTACCGCGATCTTCATTGTCTCTCCTGCTCTCAGTTCCGCTCGCCCACCGAGCGGTCAAACGAGACTAGCGCGCGATCTTGTGGACCCCCGAATTGGCAGGACCCCGTTCAGCCCTGCGCCATCCCCGGTTCATCGTCGCTGCTGTCCTCGAGGTCGGCGAGGAATGCCTCGGCCGCCGCGCCGATCTCATCCGCGGTGGGGATCTGGACGCCCGCTGGTGCTGGCTCGTCCGCAGAGAACAGCTGCGGTTGAGCCTCACGCAGCGCGTCGAACTGGGTCTCGAGGGTGTGGACGTGCTGTGACGCCTCCTCGCCGACGGCGGCCGCGAGCTCGGCCTCGAAGCGAGCGGCGGCGGCATCAAGTTCTCCCACGGGCAGGGCGAAGCCGGACCCCTGGGAGAGCCGGCGGACCAGCGCGGCAGCCGCGGCCGGGTAGGGATGGTGGGCGAGGTAGTGCGGGATGGCAGCCGAGTACCCGACTGTGTCCGTGCCGGCCCTTCCAAGGGCGAACTCGAGCACGTTGGACATCTGGGCGGGGAACTGGAGTGTGCCCGAGATGCCCTCACCCTCGGTGAGGAGCTCCGGGCGGGAAGCATGGGAGGTGATCTGAACGGGCCGGGTGTGGGGCACCCCCGTGGGGAAGCCCTGCACCACGAACGCTCGCGTGACGCCGAAACGTGCGGCGAGCGCAATCACCTCGTCGGTGAAGCGGTTCCACCGGAGGTCCGGCTCCTGACCGTGCAGGAGGAGGAGTTCTCTGCCCTCATCGTCCCGGACGAGGTCGAGCGCGAGGTGGCTCGCGTGCAGGTCCGTGAATGTGCCGTCCTTGTAGACAATCGTGGGACGGTGCCGGTTGAAGTCCGTGAGTTCGTCCTGTTCGAACGTGGCGACCCGGTCATGCTGGAGGGAGCCCACCAGGTGTTCGGCCACGACCTGGGCGGCCGAGCCTGCGTCCATGGGCGAGTGCAGCGCAACCACGAGGGAATCCACGTCCACGCGCTCGGCCACGGGCTCCAAGCGCACGAAGGGGTGGTCGCCGCCCTGGGGGCTCAGGTGCTGATTCATCTTGGCCTCCTCTCCTGGTCACCGTCCGCCGGAATCGTTCCGGTGGATCTCTCCCATGTCAACACGGGA
>JAAZBW010000398.1 GCA_012513625.1 Actinomycetales bacterium
GCCAGGTAGTGGTTCGGGTTCATGAGCCCGGCGTCCGGGGTCACGATCCCGTGGCGGTCGGAGTCTGCATCGTTCCCGGTGGCGATGTCATACGGCGCATCGCCCTGCATCTTCTGCAGGAGTGAGGCCATCGCGTGCGGGGAGGAGCAGTCCATGCGGATCTTGCCGTCCCAGTCCAGGGTCATGAACGAGAAGGCCGGATCCACGTCCGGGTTGACCACGGTCAGGTTCAGGCCGTAGCGCTCCCCGATCGCGCCCCAGTAGTCCACTGCCGCGCCGCCCAACGGGTCCGCGCCGATCCGCACACCCGCGTCCCGGATCGCGTCGAGGTTGATCACGTTGGCGAGGTCCTCCACGTAGGAGGAGAGGTAGTCGTGGCGACCGGTGGTGCCGGCGGCGAGTGCCTCATCGAGGGAGACGCGCCTGATCTTCTCCCAGCCGCCTGCGATCAGCTGGTTCGCGCGGTCCTGGATCCAGCCCGTGGCATCCGTGTCCGCGGGGCCGCCGTGGGGCGGGTTGTACTTGAAGCCGCCATCCTGGGGCGGGTTGTGGGAGGGGGTCACCACGATGCCGTCCGCGAGGCCCGGCCCTGTGGTCACCACGCCGCCGGTGGTGCCCGCGCCGTTCGCGCGGAGGATGGCCTGGGAGACGGCGGGGGTGGGCGTGTAGGCGTCGCGCGCGTCGATTCGCACTTCCACGTCGTTGGCGGCGAGCACCTCGAGGGCGCTCTTCCATGCCGGCTCCGAAAGCACGTGCGTGTCCCGGCCGATGAACAGCGGACCGTCCACGCCCTGCTCACGGCGGTACTCCACGATCGCCTGGGTGGTGGCCACGATGTGTGCTTCGTTGAACGCTGCGTCCAGTGAGGAGCCGCGGTGTCCGGAAGTGCCGAATGCCACCTTCTGGCCCGGGTCCTCCACATCCGGGACGGTGTCGTAGTAGGCGGAGACCACCTTGTCTACATCGATCAGATCCTGTGGCTGTGCCAGTTGTCCTGCTCTCTCATGCATGTCCCCATCCTGCCAAAGGAGTCGCGTGAATACACTGGGGTTCATGGCCCGTGAATTGCCTCCTGAGCAGATCCATGTTTCCGAACTGGCGTCTGACACCCCCGTCCCCCCTGGCACCCACCTCCTTGACGTGCGCGAGCCAGACGAGTGGAACGCCGGCCACGCCCCCGGCGCAATCCACATCCCGCTTGGCGACCTCTCGGCCCGGGTGGCCGAAATCCCCGATGGCCCCCTGTACGTGGTCTGCCGCGGCGGCGGCCGGTCCTCTCGGGCCGCGGCGTGGTTGCGCGAGTTCGGGTACGAGGCCACCAATCTCGACGGCGGGATGTCGGCCTGGTCCGGGCGTTCCCTTCCCATGACCCGCGACGACGGCGGAGCCCCCTCGGTCATCTGACCCACCCGGGTCGTGGACCACCCCGCCGCCCATCCCAGGAGCCAGTGCCGTTGTGGTGGCACACGGAGAGAGGCGGCCCGGTGGACGAGCGGAGCGCACGGAGTGCGTAGGATTGCGAACCATGGGTAAGGCATCACGTCGTCAGAATCGGGCCGCAGCAGCGGCGAAGCCGAAGCGTCAGCAGGTCCCCTTCGTCGAGCGCCCGTTCGAGGGCATCGTGGGTGAGACGGAACTCGTGGCCATGCGGGAGATCCTCCCGATGGCCAAGGCGGGCGTCACACTCAGGGACGGCACCGAGGTGCTCCTCGTGACTCTTCTCCCGGACCAGATTCCGGCGCTGCGGCGGGAGGACGGCTCGATCGTGGTGGCCATGCAGTCCCGCATGAGCTCCGGGGATGCCTCCCGGGATATCGCCCACGCGATCGAGGAGGCGCTCACGATCGAGCCGGGCACCGCGCTGCTGCTCTCCGATCTTCCCGAGCCCGGCAACCGCCTTCAGGACCTGCTCGCGGACGGCACCGAGATCGTCATCGAGCTCACCGAGGACTTCGATTTCTGGATCGACCCGGCCACGGAGCGGACCGCCGAACTCACGGACGCCCTCCGGGAGGCGAGCGAGGCAGCGGTGCCGATGGCCGGCGTCGAGGGCCAGGTGAGTGCCTACTGGGCGCGGATGGGTAAGGAGTTCCTGCGCTGGATTCGCCCGGAGAACGAGAACGAGCTGCTCACCGCGCTCACGCGCCTCCAGGCGAGGCGGGAGACGGACCTCGAGGAGGGCGCACGCCTCATCGGAGCATTCCGGGCGTGCGGGCTCCTCGTCCCGGTGTGGGAGTTGGTTCCCGGTACCGAGGCCGACGAGGTCACGCAACCAGCCGCCGAGTTCGAGGAGCGCCTCCAGGCGGCACTCAGGGTGAAGGAGCCGCTAACGCCGGACGAGAAGCGCGTGCGTGACGGCCTGATTTCCCGTCAGGTCAACCTGCGCTGAATTTGTGGGGCGCCACGCCGTCAATCC
>JAAZBW010000030.1 GCA_012513625.1 Actinomycetales bacterium
CGGCGCCGCCCAGGTGCTCCCTCAGGTCGCGGCCGATCCCGCGGGCCCACTCGCGGATCCTGTCCCACTCGCGGTAGTCACCCTCGGGCGCATTGCCGAGCCGTGCCACCGAGCGCTCGCGCAGCGAGAGCCGATCGAGATCGAGCCGACCCCTGAACGTCTGGTGGTCGATGGGGCTGAGCGCCTCCAGCGCCTCGCCCATCCGCCGCGGGTCCTGCACGTGACCCGTGGGTACACCGGAAAGTCCCACGGAGAAGGCCCACAGCGGGAGCCGGCGCAGCCGCTCACCGTGGAAGGAGATGAAGTTGCGGGCCGGCTCAAGCCACTGGGACATGTACACGGCAGAACCGAGCACTACGGCATCCACGCCGTCAAGCGAATTCATTTCGCCCGCAGTGACCAACGAGGCGTCGAAGCCCTGCTCGGCGAGTTCCTCCCGGATAGCAGCGCCCACCTCGGTGGTTGCTCCATGCTTCGACGAGACCACGACGATGACCTTCATGTCCCCATTCTTCCCCACCGCTTCCGGCGGTAGGTCAACCCAAGGTCCCACCGGCAGGGTGGTCTACGAGACCGAGCCAGCGAACGCTCGTGCGCGCGGCGAGCTCGTGCGGATGGTCGATGCCCACGCGCAGGAAGCCACCCGAGAGGTGGTCGCCGTCCCCACGGGCGAGCGCGGCCACGAGGGCCACCACCTCCACGGGGTCGGTCCACTCGGAGCGTCCCTCGTGCAGGCGCATGCCCTCGGTCATGTCCGTGTGCACCACCCCGGGTGCCAGTTCGAATGTGCGAATGCCCCGCTCGTACGCGGCAAGGTGGATGGCGCCGCCGATCCGGAACAGCGCGCTCTTCGAGGCGGTGTAGGCGCTCGCCTCCGCGAAGTCTCGCGTGCCGGAGCCCGAGTTGATGGCCACGATCCGGCCGCCACCGCGCCCCAGCATGCCGGGGACCACGGCACGGGCGAGGAGGAACGGTCCGCGCACGTTCACGGCCATCACGTCCCACCACTCGTCCGGGTCCGCCTCCCACAGGGGAACCTCGGCATCGATGCGGCCGGCGTTGTTGACGAGCAGGTCGATCCCGCCGAGTTCCTCCTCCGCGCGGGCGACGGCGAGCCCCACCTCCCGTTCGTCCGTCACGTCCGCGGGGACGACGACGACGCGTGCGGCGGGCACGTTGGCTGCCAGTTCTGCCCGCACCTCCTCGAGCCGGCCCCCGTCCGTGGCGAGGATCGCCACGTCCAGACCCTCCTCGGCGAGACCGCGCGCGAGGTGGCGGCCGATCCCGCGCGAGGCGCCCGTGACGAGCGCTGTGCGGGCCGGGGCGGGGGCGGTCACCGGAGCCGGGCCCCGAGCTCGGCCTCGGCCGCGGCGATGACGGACTGGCGCACCCCGGCGATCTCCTCGGCGGAGAGGGTGCGGTCCGGGGCGCGGAGCCGGAGGGCGAACGCGAGCGACTTCTGGTCCGCGCCGAGTGCCTCGGAGCGGTAGTCGCCAAACAGGCGGACCTCCTCGGCGAGCTCCCCCGCCGCGCGCCGCACCACGCCGAGCGCGGTGGCCGCCGGGATGTCCGACGCCATCACGAGGGCAATGTCCTCCTTGGCCGCCGGGAACGTGGAGACCGGCACCACATGGTGCTGGTCCTCCGGCACCGCGGCGAATACCGCGTCGAGGTCGAGTTCGAAAGCGACCGTGCGCTCGGGCAGGTCGAGGTCCTCGAGCACGCGCGGGTGCAGCTCCCCGGCGTGGCCCACCACCTCGGTGCCGATCCGGAGTTCGGCGCAGCGGCCGGGATGCCACGGCGCGTACACGCCCGCGTGGGGCTCGATCTCGATCCCCACGGTGCGGCCCACGAGGCGGGCGAGCTCGATCGCGTCGGCCCAGTCCGCGGCCCGTGCCTCGCCGAGCGCACCTCCCGGGGCGAGCGGGCCCGCAGCGATGGCCGCCACGTGCCAGGGCTGGGAGGGGACGGACCCGCGGATGGCGGCCAGGTCGTCGTCGGAGGGGAGGACCGCGACGGCGGGCAACGGCGAGGGGCCGGGTGCCTCCGTGGCGCGCGTGACCATGCCCGCCTCCACCACGGCGAGCGGGTTGCCGCGGCCCACGTTGCGCCGCGCCGTCTCGAGCAGCGAGGCGAGCAGTGTGGAGCGCATGAACGGCTGGTCGTCCGCCATCGGGTTGGCGAGGCGGACCATCACGCGGCGCGGATCGTCTTCAGGCACCCCGAGTCGCGTGTGGGTGTCCGCCACAAAGGGGTAGGAGAGCACCTCGTGCAGCCCGTGTTCGGCGAGCGCGCGCATCACGGCGCGGCGGCGGCGTTGGTCCGCGGTGAGTCCGCGGCCCGCTGCGGCGGCGGGGACCACGGAGGGGATCGCGTCGTAGCCGCGGAGGCGGGCCACCTCCTCCACGAGGTCCACCCCCTGGGTGAGGTCCGGCCGCCAGCTGGGCGGGGTGACCGTGAGCCAGTCGCCCTCGCGCACGACCACGCAGCCGATCTGCTCGAGCGTCTCCGCCACCTGCTCCACCGTGTAGTCCACGCCCACGTGCCGGGCGGGCAGGTGCCCGTCCATCCGGACGGGCTCGGGCGGGGTGGTGGTGTCCACGTCCGTCACCGTCTCGTCGACCACTCCCCCGCCGTACTCCACGAGCAGGTCCACCACCCGTTGGGCGGCGTAGGGGGCGAGCTGGGGGTCCACCCCGCGCTCGAACCGCTTGGAGGCCTCGGAGGGGAGGCGGTGGCGGCGGGCCGTGCGGGCGATGGTCCGTGGGTCGAAGTGGAAGGCCTCCACCAGCACGTCCGCGGTCTCAGGGTTGATCTCCGTGGAGGCACCACCCATCACGCCGGCGAGGCCAAGCACCCGCTCGCCCCCGTCATCAGTGATGAGGAGGTCGTCGGTGTGGAGTGCCCGGTCCACGCCGTCGAGCGTGGTGAGGCGCTCGCCGGCGCGGGCGCGGCGGACCACCATGGGGGCGCGCATGAGGCCGAGGTCGTAGGCATGGAGCGGCTGGCCCAGATCGAGCATCACGTAGTTGGTGATGTCAACGGCGAGCGAGATGGGCCGCATGCCCGCCTCGGTGAGGCGGCGCTTCATCCACTCGGGGCTGGGGGCGGCCGGGTCCACGCCCCGCACGGTGCGCAGGACCATCCGGTCCGCGCCGGGGGTGCCGTGGAGCGGGGCCACGTCCTCGAGCGAGACGGGGAAACCTCCCTCGCGCGCCGGTGCCGGCTGGATGCGCGTCACGGGATCCGTGAACGTGGCGCCGGTGGAGTGGGCGTGCTCGCGGGCCACGCCGCGCATGGAGAAGCAGTAACCCCGGTCCGGGGTCACGTTGATCTCGAGCAGTTCGGTGCCGAGTCCGAGGGGCTCGCGCATGTTGGTGCCCACGGGCGGGAGGTTTTCTGCGCCGAGGAAGTCCTCGAGCACGATGATCCCGGAGTGGTCTTCCCCGAGCCCGAGTTCGAGTTCGGAGCAGATCATGCCGTCGGAGATGTGGCCGTAGGTCTTCCGCGCGGAGATCTCGAAGTCGCCGGGGAGCACGGTGCCCGGGAGGGCCACCAGTACGTGCTGGCCCTCGTCCAGGTTGGGGGCGCCGCAGATGATCCCGCGGCTCGGCACCTCGGACGGCTCCGCGCCGGTGCCGGGGGCGTCGTTGAACCCGCCCACGTCCACGCGGGCGTAGGAGATGGTCTTGCCCTTGAGGCCGAGCCGTTC
>JAAZBW010000399.1 GCA_012513625.1 Actinomycetales bacterium
AACCGATCTAACGACCAGAAAGCCACCCTGGCTGAACTGCGGTGGTGGTGTGGTGCCCTCGGCGCGATTCGAACGCGCGACACCCGCTTTAGGAGAGCGGTGCTCTATCCCCTGAGCTACGAGGGCGGGGCGCACCCACAATATCAGCGTCCGAGCGAGCCCCCGCCCCTCTGCGCCGGTCCACCGAACCAGCCGGCGCAGCGGGGCACGCAGGTGCGAACGCGGAGAGGTCTGAAGGGTTAGGGTCCGTAGTCGCTACCCAGGGCTTCACACCTCCCAGGGGCCTGGGCGTGAAACGGAGAACCCCGGCGTGAAAGCGAGCGGCGCAGCGGTTGCTCTGGGGCTGGCAGAGAGGTGTGAAGGGTTAGGGTCCGTAGTCGCTACCCAAGGCTTCACACCTCCCAGGAGCCTGGGCGTGCGATTCTGCAGCCCGCCAGCGCGGTGGTTTCACACCCCGCCACCGCGGTTCCACGCGCCGCGGGCGCGTTTTAAACACCGCTGGGGTTTCCACGCTCCACCGGCGCAGTCGTTTTACACACCGCGAGGGCAGCTCCACAGCCCGCGCACGCGCACGCACGCCTCGATCGACCAACCCGTGATGGTCGCAACCAGAGTGTGCGAGGCGTGCGAAGACTTCGCGGAGGCCCCCCTCTCCAGTGGCGAGCAGTCCACCCGGGTGATTGCGTGAAGGGAGTGGGGCCACACGCCCCCCGAACGAAAGGAGCCAGACTCATGATCGGTCTGCAGGACTTCGACAGGATCCTAGACAACAACACAGACGTGGTGGACCCGCACGGTGACAAGATCGGCACGGTCGGCCGGCTGTACGTCAACGACGCCACAGACGAACCATCGTTCGTGACCGTCCGCACAGGGCTCTTCGGCAACCGAGAGACCTTCGTACCACTCGACGACGCCCGCATCCAAGGCGAGCACCTGGTGGTCCCCTTCGGCAAGGACCAGGTGAAGGACGCCCCCCAGGTGGAGAGCGATGGCGGCATCACGCCAGAGGACGAGGAGTCGATCTACAACTTCTACGGCGTGGAAGGCGTGGGCGGCATGAACCCTGGTCACCAGTCCGGGGAGCGCTCGAGTAATCTCAACGACGCCGGAACTCACGCCTCGTGGGACACAGGCAGGACTTCCGCCTCGTCCGACACCGCCAGCGACACCGGAGAGGACGGCCGCAATCCCGGCGCAGCCACTCACCCAGGAGGCGGAGTTGGCACCACCCCAGGAGGGGGCATGGGCACCGCCGCGGGGAGTGACACCGGCATCGGTACCACCGAGGCGCCGGAGGCCATGACTGGCGAAGAGCCGCCCGTCGATCCCGGCCCCAGCCGCGAGCGGGAAACCGGCCGCGAGGGCGGCGAGCAGTTGGGCGATCACGATGTGGGCCGCGAGGGCGCCCGCCGCGAGCGAGACCATGAGATAGCCGAGGAGCTGTTTGCGGGCAAGCGCCAGCAGGCGAGGCTCCGGCTCTACGAGCGCCCCATTCAGGATGGCACAATCGCGGATCCCCCCAAGATCTAGGAAACAGGGAGGTGCGCGGCCGCTCATGGAGGGTGGGCGGCCGCCGCGACTCCCCCCACACAGGAGTGGGGCACTGGGCGACGGCGAGTCCCGCCGTCGCCCTTTCGCCGCCCGCGCCCTCCCGGCATGCGCGGAGCCCCACGCCCCTCTGGTGCGCTCCGCGCCCAAGCCCCCGCCCTCCCGAGCAGGGAGGGCCTCATGTCAAGCGGCAACCAGGGGGCAGCGGGGCGCCCGCGCCCTCCCCTTTGCCGGGAGGGCCTTCTCACGCCTACTGCCAGGGGAACGGGCTGCCGAGGCTCGACTTGCGAGTGGAGGTCGGGACCACGAGGACCGGGCACTGCGCGTGTTGGATCACGGACTGCGAGGTGGAACCGAGCAGCAGCCCGGCGAATCCGCCGCGGCCGCGGGTGCCCACCACGATCAGGTCCACCGCGGTGGAGAACTCGGTCATCAACGCGGCACCGGAGCCACCGAGTGCGTGCTGGTCCACCTTGAGGGCAGCGGCCGCCGGACCCGCCTCTTCGAGCAGGGATCCCACCATGTCATCCAGCCCGCGCTGCACATCCGCGAGCAGTTCGTCCGGGTCCATGGGCGCGAGGCCCCACGAGAGGGCAGCCCCACCCGTGGCGAGCGGCACGGCCGAGACCACGGTGAGCTGCGCATTCCATGCGATGGCCTCCCGGAGCGCGGCGGTGAGGGCGGAACGGGCCGGATCCGAGCCGTCCATGCCGGCCACCACCCGGCGCACCGGAATGTGGGGCTTCGTGTCCGCGGTGAACGGCACCACCACGGTGGGGCAGTGGGCGTGCGGCGGCAGGGCGGAGGAGACGGCGCCGAGGATCCGGTCCGCGAGCCCTCCCCCGCGCCGCTTGCCGATCACGATGAGCGCGGCCTCGCGGGACATGTCCGCGAGCACGGTGGTGGGATCGCCCGTCTCTACGGAGCGGGTGACCGTGATGCCCTCACCAAGCCGCTCCTGCGCCGCATCCAGGACCTCATCGGCGCTGGAGCGCACCCGGGACTCGTCGATCGCGGCGAAACCGCCGTCCATCGTGGAGGCGGCGAACGAGGGCAGGGAGTAGGCGCACACCAGGTGGATAGCCCAGCCGTGGATGCGGGCGGCGGCCGCTGCCCAGTCAACGGCGCCCATCCCGGCGTCGCTTCCATCCACTCCCACCAGAATCACCGGTTGCTGCGTCATCGCCACACCTTCCGCTTTCCTGCGGTCTGCTTCGCCCGCCTTCGCTACCTCCACCATAGTCTCACCGTGATGCTCGTCACGGGTGGCATGGGTGCGAAAAG
>JAAZBW010000031.1 GCA_012513625.1 Actinomycetales bacterium
GCCCGGGCGCGGCTCGCCGAGCTGGACCAGGTTCCTGCCGACCGGAGCGCCCTCGAGGAGGTGGTCCGGACCGCGCATGGGGAGGTGGAGCGCACCGCCATCGCCCTGACAGAACGGCGCCTCGAGGCCGCGGCGCGGCTCGGGGAAGCGGTCAATGGCGAGCTCGCGGGACTTGCCATGCCCGGCGCCACCTTCGGTGTCTCGGTGACGCCGGCGGAGTTCGGCCCGAGCGGCGGTGACGAGGTGGCCATGACGCTGGCCGCCCATCCCGGTGCCGAGCCCCTCCCTGTGGCACGGTCCGCCTCGGGTGGTGAACTCTCCCGCATCATGCTGGCGCTCGAGGTGTGCCTCGCCCCCGAGGAGTCGAACCACCTCACCATGGTGTTTGACGAGGTGGACGCGGGCATCGGCGGTGCCGCCGCCGTGGAGGTGGGGGCGCGGCTCGCGCGGCTTGCCCTCACGCACCAGGTGATCGTGGTGACCCACCTCGCCCAGGTGGCGGCGTTTGCGGACCTGCACCTCGTGGTGGAGAAGACCGTCTCCGAGTCCGACGCCGTCACCCGGGTGTCTGCAGTCCGAGGCGGGGAGCGGGAGTCAGAACTGGCGCGGATGCTCGCGGGTGACGATTCCGTGACCGCACGAACGCATGCCGCTGAGCTGTTGGAGCGCGCCGCCGTGCGACGATGACCGGGTGAGCCCCAAGAACGTCGCCATACCCGAGGGGGAGGGCCTCTCCGGCACGGTACGGATCGGATCGGCACGCTCCGTGGCGCGCAGGATCGAGCCGGGCGAGATCGCCGTCATCGAGGCACCGGACCTCGATCGGGAGACGGCCGAGTTGCTCGCGGCCCGCCGACCCACTGCCGTGCTCAATGCTGCGGACTCGGCGAGCGGCCGGATCCCCAATCTCGGACCCGGAGTCCTCCTGGGGGAGGGCATCGTGCTGGTGGACTCGATGGGCACAGAGGTGCTCGCGCTCCGGGAGGGCCAGCAGGTGGAGCTCCGAGACGGGGTGGTGGTGGCCGCGGGCGCGGAGATCGCCGAGGGCCGCGTGGTCACCGGAGAGCACCTGGAACACGCCGCAACGCGGGCCCGTGAGGGCGCCCGCTTCCAGCTTGACGGCGTGGCAGCCGCCACCGCCGAGTTGCTCGTGCGCGAACAGGATCTCCTCCTCGATGGGATGGGGCTGCCGGACCTCGCCGCCCTGTTCGCGGACCGGCCCAGCCTCGTGATCGCGCAGCGCGCCAGCACGGCCGCCACCCTGCAGGAAATACGCCCCTGGATCCGGGACGCCCGCCCCGTGGTGGTGGCGGTGGAGACCGCCGCGGACACGGCGCGGGAGGCGGGCATCCAGCCGGACGTGATCCTCGGCCCACTCGAGGACGTCTCCGAGGACGCCCTGACCTCCGGAGCCCACCTCGTCCTCCACGCCGCAGGGAGGGCCGCCGGGGGTGGGCGGACGAGCGAACTCGGAATCGAGCAGCTCCGGGTGGACTCCGCACTACCGAGCAGAGCCGTGGCGCTGCTCCTCGCCGGTCACCACGGCGCGAGCGTGGTGGTGGCCGCCGGTATGGACGAGGGCCCGGAAGAGAGCCTCGACGGAGGGCGTGAGCCCGCCGCCGCCTCCTCGCTCGTCCGCCACGTCCTCGGCGCACGGTTGGTGGCCGCCCGCTCTATCCCCGCACTTGTGCGGCCCCGCATCCGCACCTGGCAGCTCCTGCTGCTCGCCCTCGCCGCACTCCTTGCTCTCGGGATCGCGTTGCTCACCACCCAGGTGGGTCAGGCGGCCCTCGGGGTGGGCC
>JAAZBW010000400.1 GCA_012513625.1 Actinomycetales bacterium
GAGGGCTACGGCCTCACCGAGACCACGGCACCCACCCACGTAAACCTGCCGTTCAGGGCCAAGATGGGCACGGTGGGCCCGCCCCTCCCCGGTACCGAGGTGAAGATCGCCGAGGATGGCGAGATTCTCGTCCGCGGAATCGGCGTCTTCACGAACGACCACAACAATCCGCAGGCCACCGCCGAGGCGATCCGGGACGGCTGGTTCCACACCGGGGACGTGGGATCGATGGACTCCGACGGCTACCTCTCGATCACGGGCCGCGAGAAGGAGATCCTCGTGACGGCGGGCGGCAAGAACGTGGCGCCGGCCCTACTCGAGGACCCCCTGCGCAGCCACCCGATCATCTCCCAGGCCGTGGCCGTGGGTGACCAGAAGCCGTTCGTGGCGGCTCTCATCACCCTCGATCCGGAGACGCTGCCGCGCTGGCTGGAAACCCACGACCTGCCTGAGATGTCCGTCACCCAGGCCGCGCGCGATCCGAAGGTGCGGGAGCATGTGCAGATGGCGATCGACCGCGCGAACCGCAAGGTTTCGCGGGCCGAGTCCATCCGCGAGTTCCGGATCCTCGATCACGACTTCACGATCGACAACAACATGCTGACGCCGTCCATGAAGGTCAAGCGGCACGAGGTCATGAAGAACTTCGGCAACGTGGTGGACGAGATTTACGCGGGAGACCCGCGCACCTCCTGATGACGGGACCTCCTCCGCCTGTCGTGAACCGTTCCTGTCAGGTGGCGGACGTACGGTGATGAGCATGACGCCACGCTCATCCTTCGCGCCGCCACCCGGACGGCGGCTGGCGCTCGGGGACACCCACGGCACTCCCGTGCAGGCGGCATTCGAGGACCTCGGGACGCCGCTGTCAGAGGTGGAGTTCATGGTGGTGGACCTCGAGACCACTGGCGGGCGCGCGGGCGCCCACGAGATCACGGAGATTGGCGCCGTCCGGGTGCGGGGCGGCGAGGTGCTCGGGGAGTTCGCCACGCTGGTGAACCCCGGGGTTCCCATCCCACCCATGATCACCGTGCTCACCGGCATCACCACTGCCATGGTCCTCGAGGCACCCCGGATCGAGGAGGTTCTGCCGAGCTTCCTCGAGTGGTCCGGAATGACGCGCGGCGTGGTCCTGGTGGCCCACAACGCCCGTTTTGACGTGGGCTTCCTGAAGGCCGCCTGCGCGGAGCTCGGTCACACGTGGCCCGCCCCGCCGGTGGTGGACACGCTCGCGCTCGCCAGGCGGGCGCTCACCCGGGATGAGGCGCCGAACATGAAGCTCGGCACCCTCGCGCGCCTCTTCCATACCCCGGTCCAACCCAACCACCGCGCCCTCGCGGACGCCCAGGCCACGGCGGACGTCCTTCACGGACTGCTGGAGAGGCTCGCGCCCCTCGGGGTGACACACCTGGAGGACCTGGCCACGGCGTCGGACCCCGTACCACCGGCACGGCGGCGCAAGTCGAGCATGGCAGAACATGTCCCACGTGGGCCGGGCGTCTACCAGTTCATCGGCCCGGCGGGTGAGGTGCTGTACGTGGGCACCGCCACGGACCTGCGGAGCAGGGTCCGCTCCTACTTCACCTCGTCCGAGAAGCGGAAGCGGATCGGGGAGATGGTGGACCTCGCGTGCGAGGTACGGGTGATCACCTGCGGGAGCGTGATTGAGGCACGGGTGCGCGAGCTCCGGCTTATCGACCAGCACCAGCCCGTCTACAACCGCCGCTCACGCCGGGCTGGCTCGCGTCCATGGATCCGGCTCACCGAAGAGGCGCACCCACGGCTCTCGATCGTGCGCTCCCTCCCGGTGGGCGCCCTCGACCTGGTGTGGGGACCGTTTGCCTCCCGCATGCAGGCCGAGCTGGCGCTCGATGCTGTCTCGGAGGTGACCGGCCTCCGCACCTGCACCAGCAGGCTCCCGCGCGTGCCCACCGAACGAGCCCGCGCGTGTGCGCTGCTGGATCTGCGCGCCTGCCCCGGACCCTGCGTGGACGCGGAGGCCGCCCGCACGCACGACGCGGCGGTGGAGCGCGCACGGGCCGCCCTCGGAGGGGACATCCGCGCGGTGGTGGACCTCCTCCAGGAGCGCATGGCGCAGCTCTCGCGCGAGCAGCGGTACGAGGACGCCGCCCGAACCCGGGAGCGGCTGCGGGCGATCATTGACGGCGCGCGCCGAAGTGAACGGCTCCGCCCACTGGCCCTCACGCAGGAGATCGTGGCCACGCGACCGGGCGAACACCACTGGGAGATCATCGTGGTGCGCTGGGGACGCCTCGCGGGAACGGACATCCTGAGAACCGGGCGGGAGCCCTGGGAGACCGTGCAGCACCTCGTGGCGAGCGCGGAGCACGTGCCCGAACCGAGCCGGATCGGTGAGGCTGCCACGGTGGAGGAGACGAACCTCCTCGCGGACTGGCTGCGCTCCCCCGGCGTGCGCCTCCTCCACGTCTCCGAGGCCGCGCGACCCCTCGCGTGCCGCGTGGGCGGCGGCCACGCCTTCTCCCTCCCACCGGCCCGGTCGGCCGCGCCGGACCCGTGGAAGGCGGCATGATGGAGGCAGCGAAAGGAGCGCCATGATCACCGCCGTTGTTCTTATCCACGCCGATCCCGCCCGCATCCCCGAGGTGGCCTCTGCCGTGGCGGACCTCCCCCGGGTGCGCGAGGTCTTCTCCGTGACGGGAGACGTGGACCTGATCGCCATGGTGCGGGTGAAGAGCCACGAGGACCTCGCGGACGTGATCGCGGACCAGATCTCCAAGACCGACGGCGTCCTCGAGACCCGTACCTATATCGCCTTCCGCTCCTACTCGCGGCACGATCTGGAGCAGGCCTTCGACCTCGGCCTGGATTGAGCCACCCGGGCCCGCGCGCCACGCCTCGCCTTCGCGGAGGTCAGGCCCCCGCTCGCTCCTGCGAGAAGGCCACCCAGTGGTCCACCACGGCCTGAGCGCGCCCGTCCGTCAGGGCCGCGCGGGCAATCCGGAGTGCCCGGTCGAAGCGGTCCTCGAGCGTGCCCTCCGTGGTGCCCTCGTGGCCGTAGGCGATAAGGCCGGCGGCCGCGTTCAGCAGCACCGTGTCCGTGATGACGCCGGGCTTGCCTGCGAGGACCCCGCGGCCCACCTCGGCGTTGTATTCGGGATCTCCTCCGCGAAGGTCGGCAACCGTGCTCGGGGTGAGCCCGAGGCGGGTGGCATCGAACTCCTCGTAGCTCACGGTCCCCCCTCTGACCACCCACACCTGGTTCACGGAGGTGGAGGTGAGTTCGTCGAGTCCGTTGTCCCGGCCCCGGAAGACCAGGGCGCTACTCCCACGCTCCGCGAGCACTCCCGCCACCAGCGGCGCATGGTGCGCGGAGGCGACCCCGATCGCATTGGCGCGCGGGCGCGCCGGGTTGGTGAGCGGTCCCAGCACATTGAAGACGGTCCCCACGGCGAGCTCGCGCCGCGCCGTCGCGGCGTGGCGCATGGAGGGGTGGAAGAGGTTCGCGAACAGGAAGGTGATACCCACCTCTCCCAGCGCGGCTGCCACGTCCTCGAGCGAGAGCGAGAGGTCAACCCCAAGCGCCTCGATGAAGTCAGCTGAGCCGGAGGCGGACGAGGAGGCGCGGTTGCCATGCTTGACCACGGGAACGCCGGCGCCGGCAAGCACGAGTGCCGCCATGGAGGAAATGTTGACAGTGCGTGCTCGATCTCCCCCGGTCCCCACGATGTCGAGCGCATTGCTGGAGACCTCGATCCGGCGGGCATGCTGGAGCATGGCGTCGGCAAGGCCGCGCAGTTCCTCCGTATTCTCGCCCTTCGTGGCAAGGGCGGTGAGGAAGCCGGCCAGCTGGACGGGCGAGGTGTTGCCGGACATCACCTGGTCCATCCCCCATCCCGTCTCCTCTGCCGTCAGGTCCTGACGCTGGATGAGGCGGGCTGTCAGGTCCGGCCAGCTGTGGGGCGCCGCCCCCTCGGCTCTCACCGAATCGCTCACTCGGCGGGCCGGAGCAACCGGGCGACAGTCTCCTGGGTCTCACGCGGGTCGAACGGAGCGGCCACGTACGCGTCGGCGAGGCTCCAGTTCGCGAGCCACCCGTCCTGCGGACGGGCCGTGAGGATGAGGGTGGGCGGGACCTCGAACATTTCCTCATGGAGCCGGCGCGAGATGGACATGCCGCCCTCCTTGGCC
>JAAZBW010000401.1 GCA_012513625.1 Actinomycetales bacterium
ACCGCCAGGAAGGCGTTCTCCAGCGTGGCGGAGCGGGCATCCAGGCCTTCCAGCCGCACTCCCTTCCCCGCAGCGAGGTTCAGCAGGGCATGGAGCGTCGACTGCAAATCGTCCGTGTTCAACACCACCTCGGTCCTGCCCACATCGGGAGGTGAGATGAGCCCGGGAAGGTGAGCTACGTCGTCGTCGGAGAGGAACGGAACGGCAGTTGGGACGAACGAAACCGTGGACGGCTGCTCCGCCACGATGCTCGCCACCGTGCCCTCGCGGGCCACCTGACCTGCGGCGATGATGACCACGCGGTCGGCGAGGCGCTCGGCCTCCTCGAGGTAGTGCGTGGTCAGGACCACCGTGACGCCGGCCGCGAGCATGCCCGCGATGACGTCCCAGGTGCGTTCGCGGGAGGCGGGGTCGAGGCCGGTGGTGGGTTCGTCGAGGAAGAGGATTTCGGGGCGGCCGAGGGTGGCCATGGCGAGGTCGAGGCGGCGGCGTTCGCCGCCGGAGAGCGACTTCACGCGGACATCGGCGCGGTGCGCGAGGTCCACGATCTCGAGCGCCTCCGCGACCGGGCGCGGGTTGCCGAGCGTGCCGGCCCACATGGTGAGGGTTTCGGTGACGGTGAGGTCGTCGGCGAATCCGGCCTCCTGCAGCATGATGCCGGTGCGGGGGCGGACCTCGGCGCGCTGCGTGTGCGGGTCGTGGCCGAGGACCGTGACCGTGCCGGCCGACGCGGGGGCCATGCCCTCGAGGATCTCCATGAGCGAGGTCTTGCCGGCGCCGTTCACGCCCAGGATCGCGAGGAGTTCGCCGCGCCGGACGGTGAGGTCGATGCCGCGGACGGCCTCGAAGGTGTGCTGGCCGGAGCCGTACGTGCGGCGGAGACCGCGGGCCTCGATGACGTTTTGCATGGGGGCTCCTTGGGTTCGGTGTGCTGGTCTGGCGTTGTGTCTCAAGTCTGCGGCCGGTTTCGGCGGCCCGGCCGTGCGGGGGCTCATGAGTATTCGTGAGGATCCGCAGGGGGTGGGCATGAGGTTTGTCATGTGGGTGGGCTGCGACGGAAGGTGAGCGGCGGCGTCGTCGTCGGGGAGGGAGGGGCCGTATGCCCCGGACGTGGCGGGGGCGGCGCGACTACCCTTGGGGAAACCTGTTTGAGGAGAGCCCATGCGCATCGGAGTGCCCACCGAGGTCAAGGAAAGCGAATTCCGTGTGGCGATGACGCCCGCCGGGGTGCACGAGCTGACACGGCGGGGGCATGAGGTGCTGATCCAGTCGGGGGCGGGGCTGGGGTCGGCGATCACGGACGACGACTTCGCGCGCGAGGGCGCGGTGATTGTGCCGGATGCGGAGTCGGTGTGGTCGGGCGCGGAGATGGTGGTCAAGGTCAAGGAGCCGCTGCCGTCCGAGTACGGATTCCTGCGCGAAGACCTGGTGGTGTTCTGCTACCTGCACCTCGCGGCCGAGCGGGAGTGCACGGAGGCGCTGCTGGCCGCGCGGACCACGGCGATTGCGTATGAGACGGTGCGGCTGCCGAGTGGGCAGTTGCCGCTGTTGTACCCGATGTCCG
>JAAZBW010000402.1 GCA_012513625.1 Actinomycetales bacterium
CGGAGAACATCCGCGGCGCCGAAATGGCGGCCGAGGAGGCCGGCTACACGCTGATTGTGGTGGACTCGCGGGAGTCGAGCGCCCGGGAGCAGCAGGCGATCGCCAAGATCATCGACGGCGCGGAGGGCCTCATCCTGACCAGTCCCCGCATGTCCTCGGCCGGGATCCTCGGGATCGCGAAGCAGCGTCCCGTGGTGGTGCTCAACCGGGAGGTGGGTGGGCTGCCGAGTGTGCTCACGAACGGGGGCCGGGGCGCCGGTCTGAGTGCCGAGCACCTCGCGAACCTGGGGCACGACGAGATCACCTATGTGGCCGGTCCGAAGGCCTCCTGGGCCGACGGCGGGCGGTGGCGCGGCCTCGAGGAGGCGGCGGCGAGCCTGGATGTGACCGTGCGGCGGATCGGGCCGAACAGCCCCACGCTCGCGGGCGGCGCGCGGGCGGCTTCCAGATGGTTGGAGCACCCCTCCACGGGCGTGATCGCGTTCAACGACATGATGGCGATCGGCTTCATGCGCCAGATCGGCGTGGAGGGCTTCGAGGTGCCGCGCGATGTGAGCGTGATCGGCTTCGACAACTCCCGCACCGCACTACTCGTGGACCCTGGGCTCACCTCGGTGGCGTCTCCGCTGGCCCAGCAGGGCGCGGCGGCGGTGAAGACGCTGCTGGCCGCGGTGGGCGGGCTGAGGCTGCCCGAGAAGCCGCTGTACCTGCCGGTGCGGCTGGTGGAGCGCGGCACCACGGCGCGGGCCCGCTCAAACCGCTAACCTGCCAGCGGCCCAGTTTTTCGCCGACCCCCGCCCCGCCGACTGTGTGGTTAAGGTTCGGCATCCTTCCCGTCGACTGTGTGGTTAAGGTTCCGCATTCTGCTCGTCGACTGTGTGGTTAGGCTTCCGCATTCTGACCGTCGACTGTGTGGTTAAGGTTCCGCTTCTGCCCGCCGACTGTGTGGCGGAGGTCAGCGATTCTTCGGCGGTGGATCCCCACTATTCGCAGCCGATGCCGTCGCGGTCCCTGTCGAGGTGGGTGCCGTATCCAGGTTGGCCGGCGTACACGGGGGCTGCTCCGGCAGCCCGGGCAGCGTCGCAGTTCTTGTAGTAGACGCTGCCGCCTGAAGAGGATCCACCGCCACCGGAGGAACCTCCGGACGAGCCTCCTCCGGAAGAGCTTCCGCCGCCGGAAGAGCTCGACGCCCGGCGTTGCGCTTCCTCTGCGGCCCGCCGCTGTGCCTCCTCCTCGGCAACCCGGCGCGCCTCCTCCTCGGCCACCCGACGCGCCTCCTCATCCGCCAGTCGCTTCGCCTCGGCGGCCTCCTCGGCGAGCCGACGCTCCTCAGCCTCGCGTTCGAGCCGCTCCCGCTCGGCCGCGATACGTTCGGTCATTTCGCCAATGGTGGCCGTGATGGCAGAGCTCGTCTCGTTCGCCTGCGCGTAGTGGTCGGCGAACACAGCAGCGGAGAAGGGAAGAAGGGGGTCGCTCCCCGGGTCACCATCAAGGCGCTTCCGGATGTCCCGCTCCGCTTCGGAGAACTCGGTGAGCCGCGCGGAGAAGGCCGCCAGGTGCTCTTCCTCAACGACGCCGAGCGCAAGGAACGCATCCACCTCAAGTTGCAGCTCTCCCGCGAGGAGCGCGAGCGCCGAGACCTGCGCGGGAACCGTGCACTCCACGAGCGGCGAGTTTAGCCCGAGCTCCTGCTCTGTGGCCTGGTTCTGAGCCACGACAATCTCGAGGTACTCCAGGTCTCCGTTCATTGCATCGGGAGGAGTCGCGGCGAGACCCGAACGTACGAGGTGAAGCGCCACCAGGGTGTCATCCACCCTGATTTCGCCCTCTCGGGGATCCTCCACCTCGGTTCCGACCGGCAGCATCTCCCGCAGTTCCGCGACCGCCTCCTCGGCGAGGCAGGCACCCTCAGGAGGCAGGACCACGTACGCCAACTCGACCGTCTCCAATTCGCCGTTCGAATCTTCGACGTCGATGGTCCCGTCCGCGTTGACCTCGGAGACATGCCAGGTCTTGGGTGCGGCCACGTTGAGGAAGCGCCGGATGGTGCCGTCGTCGGCGGGCTCGTTGGGGGTGGAGCTTGAGCCTCCGGAGGGGATAAGGATGCTGAGCACCAACAGCAACGGAACCAGGGATGCGGCCGCCGCGAGGTACCGGGGCCGGATTCGACGGCGCTTCCGCTCGTCCTCATCTTCCTCGGATTCGCCGGCTCTGCCGGGCGCGCCGGGAGCTCCAAAGGTGCGGACATCGCGCGCGTCGTCGTCGAACTCGCTGAGCAACGGGAGACTCCCGCCGGAAACGCCCGGCGGCGGCGCACACTCCTCGGGGCTCGGCTCCGTCACATAGGCGGGCGCAGAAGACGTTGGCCGTTGCGGCAGGCCGTGCGACGGAACCTCCCGGAGCGAGGGCAGCTGCTCGGTGTTGAACGGGGTGAGTGCCTTCGCGAGCCCCTTGGTGCGGGCGAGGACCTCGTCCGCGGCATCGAGGAGGACTCGGCGGGGCATGGAGTTCGTGCCCTGGAGGGCGGCCAGCGATTCCCGCCGGATCGTGGCGGCCATGAGTGCGCCGCCGGTGCGCGGATCGAGCGCGGCCACGTGGGCGATCGAAATGCCGGGCGCCGACTGGAACGCCCGCCGCACCGCCAAAATCAGGTGCCCGGCGAGCAGATTTGCGTACCACTCGTTCCGCAGGCTCTTCGTCATCCTCTTGAGCGAGAGGTTGCCGGCGGAGGTGGTGGTGGGCATGCGATCAGGCACGGAATCGAGGTCGGGCGCCTCGAACTCGAGAGAGACCTCGTGATGCTCCAGCCCCGCCAGCCTCACCTCAGGAGCGGTTTCAGCGAAGGCCCTGCTGATCGCGTCAATGACCGCCGCCGGATCGTTGTTGACGAGCTCGCTCCACTCGGCGTCGAGGGCGTTCTGCGCCGCGCGCTGGAGTTCTCGGTTCCGGGACTCGGCCTCGTGCCGCCACTTTTCGGCCGCACGATCGGCCAGCTGCTTGGTCTCGTTCCGGCGCGCGCGATCGA
>JAAZBW010000403.1 GCA_012513625.1 Actinomycetales bacterium
CGCGCTCTTCCCCACCAAGCCGGCCAAGAAGATGGCGTACGTCTCCGGGCTCCCCAAGCCCAAGGGCTGCGTCTGAGACCCGCGTCCCACGCACCCTGCCGAGGGGTGCCCGGCCAGCGGGCGCCGTCGCCGATCCGCACCAGCACCATCCACCGAAGGAGACCACCGTGACCGCACCATTCATCCCCAACTTCGACGACGCGGCCGAGTCCGGCCGGAAGCTCGCCATCATCTGTTCCAAGGGCAATCTGGATATGGCCTACCCGGGCCTGATCCTCGGAAACGCCGCTCTCGTCGAGGGTATCGAGGTCCACCTCTTCTTCACCTTCTGGGGCTCTGACATGATCAATACGAAGACCTAGGGAAAGCTCCAGTTCTCCTACCTGGGCAATACGGCGATGCACATGCCGGGGAAATCGTGGTCCATGCCGCAGCAGGTGGCCGCGCTCCCGGGCATGACGGCGATGAGCACCAAGATGATGCGGAAGCAGCTGAAGGACCTCGACATCCCGGAGGTGCCCGAGTTCCTCCAGATCATGCACGAGTCCGGCGCCCACCTGTGGGGGTGCAGGCTCTCGGCAGACATGATGGGCCTCACGGAGGAGGACCTCTACGAGGGCGTGGAAGGAATTATCTCGGCCTCAGATTTCATGGAGTTGAGCGAGGGGGCGCAGATCATCTTCATCTGAGCCGTGGCGTGGCAGGCAAATCGGGGCGGCGGCCGTGGCGTTTCACAGGAAAGCACAAGATCGGACTGGTAGACCAGAACCATGAAACGGTGGATCGTCGGCTCCCTCGCGGCCGGAAGTGCAGTGGCGGGACTCACGGGTGCGGTGCTCGCGTGGCAGAAGGGGCCCGGGGTGCGGCGGGTCAATGAATCGATCGCGGAGTTCACCGATCACTGGGAGGGCGTGGTTGCCTCCAACGCGGGCGGTGACGGCGTGATCCAGTTCGTGGCACTCGGCGATTCCTCGGTGCAGGGCGTGGGGGCGTCCTCCCCGGAGAGCAGCTGGGTGAGCGTGCTCGCCGAGCGGATCGAGGAGCGCACCGGGCGGCCCGTGGAGATCTACAACCTCTCCGTTTCCGGCGCGATCGCCGCCGAGGTGCTCCGTGAGCAGATCCCGCGCATGAGGGAATTCCCTTTCGAACCGGATCTCGTGATGCTCGCGATCGGCGGCAACGATGCCACCCAGCCGCAGCGCGTGACGGTGGAGTCCTACGCCCAGGTGATGAGCCAGATCGTGAAACTGCTCCCCCGCGGGAGCTTCATCACCGATCCCCCCTGGATCTCGATTCCCCTCCTCGGCTCGCGCGCACGGAGGATGGCCCGGCAGGTGCGTCCGCTCATCCAGGAGTACGGCCACCACCTGCTTCCGCTGTTCGATGCCACCCACTCTGCGGGGAGGCTCCGCTACTTCAGCTACACGTCAGAGGACCGCTTCCATCCGAACGATGCCGCCTACGTGCTGTGGGCGGAGGGCTTCCTCGCGGCCCTCACCGAGGCGGGCTGGGCGCCGAGGATCGCCTGACGCCCACTGGACGGCCGGCCCACCGCGAGCTGTTGCGGCCCGCTCCGCCTCTGCGCATGCTGGAGGCATGAGTGATCTGACTCCTGGCTCGGATCGGCCACCGCAACCCACGCCGCCGCGGTCCACACCTCTGCAGCCCACGCCACCGGACAGGACGGCACCTGATACGAAGGACTGGACCTGGATCCGCTCCCGGCGGTGCGACGAGTGCGGATTCGACCCGGGAGAAATCACCCGCGGTGCGCTGCCGGAGCTGATGCGGAGCACGGGCGAGCGCTTCGCCGCGGTGCTGCTGCAGCCGGGATCGGCGGACCGCCCCGAGCCCTCGGTGTGGTCCCCGATCGAGTACGGCCGGCACACCGCAGACGTCTGCCACGTAATGACGGGCCGCCTCCGCCTGATCCTGGAAAGCGGCGGCGAGGCCACATTCGAGAACTGGGACGGCGAGGCGGCCGCGGTCACTAATGAGTACTGGCGGGCGGGCGCCGAGGACGCGGCGAACCTGGTGCGGCAACGGTCGTCCTCGGCCGCACAGGCGTGGTCTCGGGTGGACTCGGGCCAGTGGGACCTCGTGGGCGTGCGCGGAGACGGCGTGCGGTTCACCGTCTGGGGCCTCGGCCTGTACCTCGCCCACGAGCTGGTGCACCACCTGTACGACGTCGAACGCTGAGTTCCAGCACCGGCTCACCTTCCAGTTGGGGGTACGTCAGGAACTCCCTCGCCGAGTGTGGGGCGAGACTACTTAAGCCACACAGTCGGCGGGGAACGGCCGGTGGGGTTGCCGGAAGTTGCCGCCTAAGCCACACAGTCGGCGGGGAAAGGCCGGTGGGGTTGCCGGAAGTTGCCGCCTAAGCCACACAGTCGATGGGTTCGGGCTGGTCTAAGCCACACAGTCGGTGGGGAATTTGCGGGAAACCAACCACACAGTCGGCGAGAAGGTGGGTGGGGACGGTTGGTCGTCTCTCTGGATGAGATGACCTTTCGAAACGCCGCTATTGCAAGTCGGCTGCATTAGGCTCACCCCATTCGCGCCCCCATGGGGGCAGTGGGGACGCCAGGAGCATCCTGGCCCGGAGGAGCTGGGGTGGGGCTGTGCAGCGTCATCGAATTCTGGCCGCAGCGGCGGCAGTGACCGCGATGGTTCTGGCCGGGTGCTCGGGCGGATCCGGCACAGCGGGCAGCAACGACTCCACCACCGGAAGCGCCGGCACCACGGCTGGCGCCCCCCGCACCGGAGAGGGCGGCACCACGGGCACCGGCTCCGACGCCAACCAGCCGCCCGCCACCCTCACACTCGCGATCGGCGGCGAGCCGGATGACGGCTTTGATCCCACCCTCGGCTGGGGCCGCTACGGTTCCCCCCTCTTCCAGTCCACGCTCCTGCGGCTCGATGCCGAGCTGAACGTGGCGAACGAACTCGCCACCGGCTACGAGGTGAGCGAGGACGGCCTCACCTGGACCGTCACGATCCGGGAGGATGCCGTCTTCTCGGACGGTGAGCCCGTGACTGCGGAGGATGTGGTCTACACGTTCACCACGGCCGCCGAGCAGCCCGGACTGACGGACGTCAATGCACTCGAGGGAGCCACCGCCGTCGACGATCACACCGTGGAAATCACGCTGAGTGAACCGCGGAGCACGTTCGTCTACCGCCTGACCTCGCTCGGAATCGTGCCGGAGCACGCGCACGGCGCCAGCTACGCGCAGGATCCGGTGGGTTCCGGGCCGTTCACGATGGTCCAGTGGGACCGGGGGCAGCAGCTGATCGTGGAGCGCAACGAGGACTACTACG
>JAAZBW010000404.1 GCA_012513625.1 Actinomycetales bacterium
GTTGCCTCGCTCCGCGCGGGAGCCCGACTCACCACCGAGCAGCTCGCCATCGCGGCCGGCTCCCACCACGGCACGGGGGAGCAGGTGGCCGTGGTCCGCAGCACGCTCGAGTCCGCGGGACTCCGGGAGGAGGACCTCGGCTGCCCGCCCGCGCTCCCCGCCGATCCGACGGCGCTGCGCGCCGCGGCCGCAACCGGCCCGGACACCGCCTCTCCAGACGGCCCGGAGCCGCGCCGCATCTGGCACAACTGCTCCGGCAAGCACGCGGGCATGCTGGCCGCGTGCGCCGCCTCCGGCTGGGATACGGCCTCCTACCTCCAGGCCCGCCATCCCTACCAGGAGGTGGTCCGGGAGGTGATCGCCGGATCGCTCGGTACCGTCCACGCCACCACCACCGATGGCTGCGGCGCCCCCATTCACGCGATCTCCGTCCGGGAACTCGCCGGAGGCTACGCCCGCCTCTTCTGGGGGCACCCGCACGGCGTGGAGGTGGCCGGCGCCATGGCCGCCCACCCCGTCCTCGTGGGGGGCCACGCCGCGGACGACACCCGCCTCATGCAACTCCTGCCCGGCCTCGTGGCCAAGCGCGGCGCCGAGGGCGTGTTCGCCGTGAGCGCCCCGGGCGCGGGCGCCGTGGTGGTCAAGGTCTCCGACGGCGCCATGCGGCCCGCCGTCATGGTGGCCCTCCGCCTCCTCGCGCTGCTCGGCGTGGACACCTCACCCGCGGGCGCGCTCGCCCACGCCGCGGTCATGGGCGGCGGCCTGCCGGTGGGGAGCGTGGAGCCCTCCCTCGCCCTGCTCGCCGCCGTTCAGGGGGAGTAGGTGCGCGCCGACGACGCGTCCGCACGCGCCGCCGTTCCCGAACCGGGGTCCAGACCGGCTACCGTCCCCCCTCCCGGGTCCAGCCCGGGTGGCGCTGCCGGACGAGGGGCGAGCACTCGCCGTCGCCCGGTCCCGCCCCGGCGGGAGTGGCCGGGACCGGACGTGGAGACGGATCCGTGGCTGCGGCGGCGACGCACGTGGGAGGTGTGGCTGGTGCTCGGGGCGTCCCTGCTGTACTCGGCCTCGTACGCGGTGATCCGGATAGTGGAGCGGCTGACCGCACCGACCCCGCTCGGGGAGCAGACAACGGCGTTGAACCCCTCAATGGCGACCCGGTCACTGTTCGACCTCTCCTACCAACTCAACTCGATCGTGTTCACGCTGGTGCCGGTGGCACTCGCGCTGTTCCTGTTGGCGGGGGACAGGTCGAACCCGTTCCGGCGGATCGGATTCGACCTCTCGATGCCGCTGCGGGACCTCGGTGGGGCGCTCGCGATCGGGGCGGCGATCGGGATCCCCGGCCTCGCGTTCTATGTGATTGGGCGGGAGATCGGCATCACCGTATCCATCAACCCGGCGGCGCTGCAGCCGGAGTGGTGGGCGATCCCGGTCCTCCTGCTGGCCGCCGCCAAGAACGCGATCCTGGAGGAGGTGCTCGTGGTGGGATACGCGCTCGAGCGTTGGCGGCAGGCGGGTTGGAACTGGTGGGCCGCCTCCCTCACCTCCGCGAGCGTGCGGGGCGCCTACCACCTGTACCAGGGGATCGGACCCTTCTTCGGGAACCTCGTGATGGGGCTCGCGTTCAACGAGGCCTACCGGCGGTGGGGGCGGACCATGCCGCTCGTCCTCGCACACTTCCTGATCGATGTGGTGGCGTTCGTGGGCTGGTGGCTGCTGCCGGATGCGGCGCGGGCGGTGTTCAGCTGATCAGGTGGCGTAGCGGGCCACGAAGTTGCTGATGATGCGGTTGGCCGCGTCCGTGTCCACCTCGGAGTTGGCGGCCACCACCGCGTCGTAGTCATCGAAGTAACCGTTGTTGCGGTACTGGTCCACACGGTTCAGGAATCCCGGGGTGTCCAGTTCCGGGTGGAACTGGGTGCCGTACATGTTCCGCCCCACCCGGAACATCTGCACGGGGCACAGGTCCGAGCTTGCGAGGAGCGTGGCGGTGCGGGGCAGCTGCGAACACGCCTCGTGGTGGCCCACGAACGCGGGGAACGCCGGCGGCACGCCCTGGAGGAGGGGATCATCTCGGCCCTCCGCGCGGAGACGGATGGTGGTGGCGCCCGCGTCCTCCGA
>JAAZBW010000405.1 GCA_012513625.1 Actinomycetales bacterium
TGGCGGCCTCGCAGGGCGGCAAGCTCAAGACCGTCCTCCAGATGACCTTCCTCGTGGGCCTGCTCGTGCCCTGGCACGGCCTACTGCCCGCGGGCGCGGCCGACATGCTGCTGCTCGTGTGCCAGGTGATCATGTACCTGGCCCTCGCGGTGACGCTCGTGACCGGCCTGATGTACGTGCGTGATGCCGCGAGGATTTCGCGGGGCCAGGAAGGAGTGGTGGTATGAGCGGCAACCCCGAGGAGGAGCGGGTCCCATCCCACGTGGTGGAGGAGACCCGGGAGGCGGCCGAGCGGGTGGTGCGGGCCCTGTCCGCTCTCGACGACGACGCGCCGGGCGGGGTGGAGCCCCGCGAGGGCGAGCCCGCCAGGTCCGGCTCCTATTTCTCGTTCGCGACCGCGGAGTCCCTCACCTCGGGCCTCCTCTCGGCGGTGCTCGCCGAGGTCCCCGGCGTCTCGCAGTGGTTCCTCGGGGGAGTGGTGGCGTACTCCTACGATGCGAAGGAACGGCTCCTCGGGGTGGACCGGGATGCGCTCGAGCGAGACGGCGCCGTCACCGAAATGGTGGTACACGCCATGGCACGCGGTGTGGCGGAGCGGCTCGAGGCGAGGTGGGGCGTGGCCACCACCGGCGTGGCCGGACCCGGCCCTGCGGAGGGTGAGCCGGAGGGTACGGTGTGGATCGCCGTCGTCGATCGGGACAGCTCGGACGTCACCTGCCGGCTGTTGCGTTCTCCCGGCGGACGTGACGAGGTGAGGTGGCGGGCTGCGCTCACCGGGCTCAACCTTCTCGCAGAGGTCGTGGAACAAAACCGGATGCCCTCGCGTTGAGAGAGGTAATGGACATTCACACGAACGCCACCACTGCCCCAACTATCCCCACCCGATCCTCGCGCGCGGGCTACCGCCCCGGCGCGCGCCCCACCTACAGGCCCCGCTACGCTGTTGTCAGGAAGACAGTGAAGGAGACGCCCGTGGTGGTGCTTCGGAGAGAGATCGGGGATGTGCTGCGCGGTGTGCGCCAACTCCAGGGCCGCACGCTGCGCGAGGTCTCCTCGGCCGCACAGGTTTCCCTCGGATACCTGTCCGAGGTGGAGCGCGGCCAGAAGGAAGCGTCCTCCGAGCTCCTCGCGTCCATCTGCCAGGCTCTTGACGTGCCCATGAGCGAGATCCTTCGCGAGGTGGCGGACCGTATCGCCGTCATCGAGGGCGTGGCGATTCCGGACACCGTTCCTGCAGACTTCGCCGATCTGGCGCCGTCTATTCGGTGAAGCACTCCGAACTCTCGCAGGCGTTTGTGGACGCCTTCGGCGAGTATCAGGGCCCCGCACTCCAGCGCGATCTCGCGCTCACGGAGTTCGGGGCCCGTTCTGCGTCCGAGGCGGCCGCGGATGGCGAAAGACCGCAGCAGATCTGGCTCGCCGTATGCGAGGCGATGGACCTCGCCGAGGACTGGCAGTTTCCCCAGCGCCGCGATCGACCGACACGCCGGGTGTGACATCGCTTCGAACACCTGTTCGGCATATTCTTGTGCACAGGTGACCGGACGGCGCCGATCTCCACAGCGTGGGGCGGCGCCGGACGTTTGTGTCAGTGGTCGGGCATAGCGTCACTGACGGACCACCCGGAGAGGGTGGAACGTGACCGAAGGACCAGGACAAGCGGGGCGGGAAGCCGCCGGAGACGGAGAAATCATGGCTGCACCAGGCGCTGATCGCGCGAAGGCCCTCGAGGCCGCGCTCGCACAGATCGACAAGAATTTCGGCAAGGGCTCCATCATGCGGCTCGGGGAAAACGCCCGGCCGCCGGTGGCGGTGATCCCCACCGGCTCCGTGGCGCTGGATGTGGCGCTCGGGATCGGCGGCCTGCCCCGCGGGCGCGTGGTGGAGGTGTATGGTCCGGAGTCCTCGGGAAAGACCACCGTGGCGCTCCACGCGGTCGCCAGCGCGCAGAAGGCGGGCGGCATCGCCGCCTTCATCGATGCGGAGCACGCCCTCGATCCGGAGTACGCGAAGAGGCTCGGTGTGGACACAGACGCGCTGCTCGTCTCCCAGCCGGACACGGGGGAGCAGGCCCTCGAGATCGCGGACATGCTGATCCGTTCCGGCGCACTCGCCATCATCGTTATCGACTCTGTGGCTGCTCTCGTGCCCAAGGCGGAGATTGAGGGAGACATGGGGGACTCCCACGTGGGCCTCCAGGCGCGCCTCATGTCCCAGGCGCTCCGCAAGCTCACGGGTGCTCTCTCGTCCAGCGGCACCACCGCCATCTTCATCAACCAGTTGCGGGAGAAGATCGGAGTCTTCTTCGGGAGCCCCGAAACCACCACGGGCGGCAAGGCCCTCAAGTTCTACTCCTCCGTGCGCCTTGACGTGCGCCGGATTGAGACCCTCAAGGAGGGTACAGACGCCGTGGGTAACCGCACGCGCGTGAAGGTGGTCAAGAACAAGATGGCGCCGCCCTTCAAGCAGGCAGAGTTCGACATCATCTACGGTGAGGGCATCTCCCGGGAGGGCGGCCTGATCGACCTCGGCGTGGACAACGGGATCGTCCGCAAGTCAGGCTCCTGGTACACCTACGAGGGAGACCAACTCGGCCAGGGCAAGGAGAATGCCCGGCAGTTCCTGAAGGACAACCCGGCACTCGCCGAGGAGATCGAGAAGAAGATCCTGAACAAGCTCGGGATCGGTCCGGAGGCGGCCGCGCTCCGCGCGGAGGAGGCGGCGAAGGCCGCGTCGGGCGAGGTGGCCGCGGAGGCCGAGCGTGTGGCGCGGGATGCTGTGGGCGCAGCCAAGGGGCCGGGCCGCCGGCCTGACGGCTTCTGATGACCCACAGGAAGTTCGCGGGAGGCCCGGCAGGGGAACCGGCCGGGCCTCCGGTATCCCCA
>JAAZBW010000406.1 GCA_012513625.1 Actinomycetales bacterium
CGAGTCCGCCCAGCTCTACCGGCGCCAGGGCGATCACCGCATCTGCGTGGCCGCCGCCGAGCGCCACATGGGCCTGCGGGACTCCATCCCGGTGGGCTCCACCCTCTCGATGCTGGCCGGCTCTGCTGCCCAGATCCTCCTCGCATGGGAGGAGCCGGACCGCCTGCACCGCGGGCTGCACGGCGCCTCCTTCACCGCCACCGTTCTCTCCGCGGTCCGACGACGGGGCTGGAGCCAGTCCGTGGCCGAACGTGAGCCCGGGGTCGCCTCCGTCTCCGCCCCCGTGCGGGGGCCAAGCGGTCGCGTGATCGCCGCCGTCTCCGTCTCCGGTCCCATCGAGCGGATGGGCCGCCAGCCCGGCCGCCTCCACGCCGCCGCCGTGGTCTCTGCGGCGAACCGCCTCACCGAGGTGCTCCGCCGCACTGACGAGGAGTCAGAGCCGGCCGTCCGCGCCGAATAGGCACGAGAAACCGCGCCGGACAGACGCGGCGTCCGCGCCATGGACGCGCGGACCGACGGAAGCCAGCCCACCGCGCCCGGTGCGGCGGTGCCGCCCACCCGGACTCGTCGTCGCGCGCACTAGCCCACGAAGCGCTTGCGCAACTCCACCTTCTGGACCTTGCCGGCGCTGTTCTTGGGCAGGGCGTCCACAAACCACACGTGCCGCGGCGCCTTGAACTCGGCGAGGCTCCCGCGGACGTGGCTACGCAGTTCCTGCATGGTGGCAATGGCTCCCTCCTCGAGCACCACGACCGCGCCGATCGCCTCAATCCGCTTCGGATCCGGGACCGGGATCACCGCCACCTCGAGCACGGCCGGGTGGGTGAAGAGAGCCTCCTCCACCTCGCGCGAGGAGACCACGATGCCGCCGGCGTTGATCACGTCCTTCTTACGGTCCACGATCGTGATGAAGCCCTCCTCATCGATACGGGCGAGATCCCCGGAATGGAACCATCCACCCTGGAACGCGGCCTCCGTTTCTTCCGGCATGTCCCAGTAGCCGGTGCACACCTGGGGGGAGCGGTAGACCACCTCGCCAACGCTCCCCGTCTCCACGTCCACCATCTCCTCGTCCACCACCCGCATGTCCACGAACGGGATGGCGCGGCCCGCGGAGGCGGGCCGCTCTTCGTGGTCCTCGGGGCGCAGCACCGCGCAGAGGGGGCCGAGTTCGGACTGGCCGAAACAGTTGTAGAAGCCCAGCTCGGGCAGGGCCGACCGGAGGCGTTGCAACACAGGCGTGGGCATGATCGAGGCGCCGTAGTAGGCACGGCGGAGGTGCGCCACGCGCGCAGGGTCCTTCTCGATGAGGCCCGCGAGTGAGATCCACACGGTGGGGGCGGCGAAGAAGGAGTTGATCTCGTGCTCCTCAATGGCGTCGAGCACCCGCAGCGGCGCCGGCACCTCGAGGATCCAGCTGGCGGCTCCCATGAGGATTGCGGTCATCATGAACACGTGCATCTGCGCCGAGTGGTAGAGCGGGAGGGCCTGGAGAAGGCGGTCACGGCCGGAGATGTCGAGGGCGAGGGCGGCTGAGGCGTAGTGGTGCACGAGAGCGCGGTGGGTGAGGACGGCCCCCTTCGGCAGCGCGGTGGTGCCGGAGGTGTAGAGGATCTGGGCCACGTCCGTGTCCGTCACCTCCGCCGCCAGCTCGGGCAGCGGCGTGGCGGCCTGCGCCCACGCGAGGACGTCCCGCTCCCCCGCTCCGGCGCGGATCGTGCCTACGATCTCGGGGGTGGCACCGCACCTCTCCACCTCCTCGAGCAGCGACTCGTCC
>JAAZBW010000407.1 GCA_012513625.1 Actinomycetales bacterium
GACTGGATCCTGGTCCTCGACCGTGACGCGGCCGTCTCGGCAGGCGACCCGGCCTACGTCCCCGCCAACGACGTGATCGAGAACGAGCGGAACATGGCGGCGACCACCGCGGTCACCGAGGGCAACGTCATCTACATGCCGGCCGACACCTATATGAACGAGAGCATCCAGACCTACACGGAGTTCTTCTGGGCGCTGGCGGAGGCCCTCTCCGGACAGGAGTGAGGAACAGCGTATGAGGATTCTGCCCCGGCAGGATGCGGAGGGCGCGGGCCACGAGGGCCCCGCGCCCTCCACCTCATGTTCCGACCATCAGGTGAAGGTGCCATGACGATCACATCCACGCCACGCCGTGGGGTCCCGCCGGCCCCCACGGCGCGCGACCGTGGCGCGCTGTTCGACTGGAAGCTGCTCATCGGACTCGCGGTGGTCCTCGCTCTCCTCGTGCTCTCCCTGTTTACGGGGGTGTACGACATCGTGGGCGCTGAGGACGGTGTGGATGTCTTCCTGACTACGCGCATCCCGCGCACGATCGCCCTTGTGCTGGCCGGGGCGGCCATGGCCATGAGTGGCCTCGTGATGCAGCTCCTCACCCAGAACCGGTTCGTGGAGCCCACCACCACCGGCACCACCGAGTGGGCTGGCCTCGGCCTCATGGCCACGATGATCGTGGTGCCCAACTCTCCGATCCTCCTCCGCATGGTGGTGGCCGTGGTGTTCGCGTTCGTGGGCACCATGGTCTTCTTCATGTTCCTGCGGCGGGTGACGCTCCGCTCCTCGTTGATCGTTCCGATCGTGGGCATCATGCTCGGCGCCGTGGTGGGCTCCGTCTCCACGTTCATCGCCCTGCAGGCGAACCTCCTCCAGAACCTCGGCGTGTGGTTCGCGGGAAGCTTCATCGCGGTGACCCAGGGTCGCTACGAGCCCCTGTGGATCGTGATCGTGGTGGTGATCGCCGTCTTCATCGTGGCGGACCGCCTCACGGTCGCAGGACTCGGGGAGGACGTGGCCACAAACGTGGGCCTCAACTACAACCGCGTCATCCTGCTGGGCACGGGGCTGATCGCGGTCGCCTCCGGAGTGGTGACGGTGGTGATCGGCAACCTGCCGTTCCTGGGGCTGATCGTGCCCAACATCGTCTCGCTCTTCCGCGGAGACCACATGCGCAGCAACCTGCCGTGGGTCTGCCTGCTCGGGATCGCCATCGTGACGGTCTGCGACATCATCAGCCGGACCATCATCATGCCGTTCGAGGTGCCCGTCTCGCTGATCCTCGGGATCGTGGGCGGGGTCGTCTTCATCATCCTCCTCCTCAGGCAGCGTCGCCGTGGCTAGCGGGGAGGGGGAGGTGACCCGGATGCAGACCGAGGCGCGCACCGTGCGCCTCCGTTTTGATGCCGTCACCGCCGTGGAGGCGGGCATGGACGAGGGACTGATCGACGACGTCGACCTGGTTCCCGGCGGCCAGCACCCCGGAGCCTTCCACCACGAGGCCCGACGCTCGGGCGCGTTCCAGACGAGGGGCTCCCGGCGGCGCTACTGGACCATCTTCGGAGCCCTGCTCACGCTCGCGGTGCTGTTCGCCGTGGGCCTGATCGCGTGGGGGAACCCGATGCCGTTCGGCACCGAGGGCTTCTGGCTGATCGCCCAGCGGCGCGTCTACTCCGTGGTTGTCATGCTCGTGGTGGCCGTGTGCCAGGCGATGGCCACCATCCCGTTCCAGACCGTCACCAACAATCGGATCATCACGCCCTCGATCATGGGGTTCGAGTCCCTCTACCGGGCTGTGCAGACCACCACCGTCTACTTCTTCGGGCTCGGCGGACTGATCGCCTTCACGGGGGTCAACGCGTTCGTGTTCCAGGTGGCCATCATGATGGTGCTCGCCCTTGCGCTCTACGGCTGGCTGCTCTCGGGCCGGTACGCGAGCCTGCACATCATGCTGCTGGTGGGGATCATCATCGGCGGCGCCCTCGGATCCGTCTCCTCCTTCATGCAGCGCCTGCTCACCCCAAGTGAGTTCGACGTTCTGACCGCCCGGATGTTCGGCTCCGTCAACAACGCGGACCCCGCCTACCTCCCCGTCGCGATCCCGATCGTGGTGGTGTGTGCGGGCCTCCTGTTCCTCCGCTCCAAGACGCTGAATGCCGTGGCGCTCGGGCGGCACGCGGCCACGAACCTCGGAATCGACTACCGCCGCAACACCATCACCGTGCTCATCCTGGTCTCCGCCCTCATCGCCGTCTCGACCGCGCTCGTGGGCCCCATGACCTTCCTCGGCTTCCTCGTGGCCACGCTCGCCTACCAGTTCGCGGACACGTACGACCACCGCTACGTCTTCCCGATGTCCATCCTCACCGGGTTCGTGGTGCTCGCAGGCGCCTACTTCGTCATGAACCACATCTTCTACGCCGCCGGCGTGGTCTCGATCATCATCGAGCTCGTGGGCGGCAGCGTCTTCCTCTTCGTCATCCTCAGAAAGGGACGGTTGTGATCACACTGACCGATGTCACCAAGCACTACAGCACCGAAGTGGCGATCGGCCCGATCGATATCGAGCTGCCGCAGGGCGGAATCACGGCGCTCGTGGGCCCGAACGGCGCCGGCAAGTCCACCATGCTCACCATGATCGGCCGCCTCCTCGGCATGGACCAGGGCGCGATCCGGGTGGCAGGCCTGGACGTGGCCTCCACCAGATCCCGGGACCTTGCGAAGGTGCTCTCAATCCTGCGGCAGGAGAACCACTTCATCACGCGCCTCACGGTGCGCCAACTGGTGGGCTTCGGACGCTTCCCCTACAGCCAGGGCCGGCTCACGCCCGAGGATGAGCTGACGATCAGCCGCTACATCGACTTCCTCGACCTCACCGAGCTCGAGGACCGCTACCTGGACCAGCTCTCCGGCGGCCAGCGCCAGCGGGCGTACGTGGCGATGGTGCTCTGCCAGGACACGGACTACGTGCTGCTGGACGAGCCTCTCAACAACCTGGACATCGCCCACTCGGTGCGCATGATGCGCCACCTGAAGAAGGCCGCCGAGGAGCTCGGCCGCACGATCATCATCGTGCTGCACGACATCAACTTCGCCGCCGCCTACTCGGACTACATCTGCTGCATCAAGGACGGCCGGATCGCCGAGTTCGGCCCGCCGTGCGAGATCATGCAGGACCAGGTGCTCTCCGGGATCTTCAACACAGA
>JAAZBW010000408.1 GCA_012513625.1 Actinomycetales bacterium
GCGAAGGCCGGACTCGTGATTGGTGGCGGCCCGATCGGTGTGGGCGCGTACTTCGCGCTGAAGAGCTTTGGGGTGGAGACGATCATTGTCTCGGAGCCGAGTGCGGCGCGCCGTGAGGTCCTTGCGCGGATTGGCGTGGAGCACCTGATCGACCCCACCAGCCAGGACGTGGCCGAGACTGTCCGCGAGCTGACCGGCGGTGCGGGTGCGGATGTGGCGATCGAGTGCTCGGGGGCGCCGGTGGCGTTCAATGGCGCGCTTGCTGCCCTGGGGCTGTATGGCCGGATGGTGGTGGTGGCCGCCTACGAGAAGCCGGTGCAGTTCAACCCGGCACTCGAACTGCAGGGCGGCAAGAGCCTGCAGATGTCCTCCGTCTACACGAAGGATGACTTCCAGGGCGTGATCGACGGGATCGCGGCGGGCGTGTACTCAGCTGAGGGCGGCTGGGTTGAGACCGCGCAGCTGGAGGATGTTGAGGAGGCGATCGACCGGTTGCGTCGGGGTGAGGGGATGAAGATCCTGATTGATACGACGCCGCGCGGGTAGGTTGCGCTGCTTCCCGCGACGAACCGGCTGAGCCGGGGCGTTGTTCGCCGAGGGCCCCTGAAAAGGGGCCCTCGAGCTTTATTACGAAGCGTGTTGATTGTGGATCATCTCGAAGCGGAGCGCTTCCTCGACCTGCTCAGATGCGAGTTCGTAGAGGTCAGCCAATTGGTCACGGCTCGTTCCGGCGCGGTAGTCCTCAGCCAATGATTCGGTGCGGACATTGCGAACTGCAGGACGGCCAAATGAGAAGGCGGGGTCCATCACGATGCCGGGAGTCCGTGACTCTGGGCGCATCCTCCGCGCCTTGTCATCCTCGTATTCCACTTGGACTCGGAAGTCCTCGACCTGATCGGTGAGCACCAGTTGGCCGCTCCGGACCACCACCAACTGAAGTTCTCTCTCCAGCCCCACTTCCTCTTGGACGGCTTGCACCAGTTCCCGACCCGCCACATCGAGGAATGGGGCGGCCGTGGCCAGAGGATAGGGTCCGAACTCCTCGCGCAGGCGGACGATCGCCGGCCTGAGCCGCTGCACGGGCACCTGGCACTCGCGATAGTTCGCAAGGAGACGAGCCTCGACCATCTCGCGCCAAGTCACGGCGTCCGACTTCGTTGGTTCGGGCCGGAGGACAGGATCGTAGAACCGTCCGGCCCGTGCCTAGCCCTCGAGCCAGCGCCGGGCCGTTCCAGGGCGCAAACCCACCAGACGATCGACGTCGGAGTACGAGTAGATCGCCCGATCCAAGAGATTCACGGCCATTGCTCCATAATGGCATCCCGGTCGTGGCTCTGGATGGATCCTCCCCAGGTGCGGCCGAGGTGCCAAGGTGAGCTCCGTCGTCGTCGTCGAGTGGGAGGGCGACGCGGGGGGACCATCCGGCGGAGGGGGGACGAGCCCACCGCGGGTTCGCTACTTCGCCGAGAGCAACTCGGCGAGGAGGGCCTCGACCCGGGTGCGGATCGCGTCGCGGACCTGGCGGACGGTCTCGATGCCCTGGCCCGCGGGGTCGGTGAGTTCCCAGTCCTCGTAACGGACGCCCGGGAAGAACGGGCAGGTGTCCCCGCATCCCATGGTGATGACGACTTCGGAAGTCTCCACGGCGTCGGGGGTGAGGATCTTGGGGGTGTTGGCGGAGATGTCGATGCCGAGCTCGCTCATCGCCTGGACAGCTACCGGGTTGATCTGATCGGCCGGGGCGGACCCGGCAGAGCGCACCTCCACCCGCCCGCCCGACAGGGCGGTCATGAAGCCGGCGGCCATCTGAGAGCGGCCCGCGTTGTGGACGCAGACGAACAGCACGCTGGGGCGGTTGGGCATGGAGGTCTCCCTCGCGGGGTGGGGGGTGAACGTGCTCGTTGACCAATCGTTGCCGAGAGGGGCGGGATTGGCTAGGGCGAGTCAGGTGGCGCTGGGGGGTGAGGGATCCAGCC
>JAAZBW010000409.1 GCA_012513625.1 Actinomycetales bacterium
CCCTGGCGTGGAGCGCGCCCTCGGAGACCGCGAGGTGCGCACCGTGGTGGTGCGCGCCCCGAAGCTCGTGAACGTGGTCCCGGCCTAACGTGGTGCGGGTACGCGAGCGCCGGGCCGCGGACCTCGCACCGCTCGTCGAGGTCCTCCGGGAGCAGCAGCCGCTCACCGGGTACCCGCAGACCGGCGTGGAGTTGACCGAGGACTTCATCTGCCGGGACCACGAACTGGTGGCCCTCGTCGCGGAACTCGACGGCCGGGTGGTCGGACACGTCTCCGTGCAGGAAGCCGCGCGCGTGCACCACGACGCCACGGGTACCACGCTGGCGGCGTGGGAGCGCGGTCACGGTCGCCCCGCGGATGAACTGGGGGTCATCTCAGCGCTGTTCGTGGCAGGCTCCGTGCGCGGACAGGGAATCGGGACGCTCCTGCTGGACACCGCGGCTGCGTGGTGCCGGTCCCGGGGGCTCGGGCCCTGTCTCGACATCGTGCCGAATCGCACCCGCGCGCTCGCGATGTACCGGGCGCGCGGCTGGGTCACCGTGGCCGAGGTGGAGACCTGGTGGATGCAGCCGGGCTCCCCGCTGGTACACGTGATGGTGCTGCCCACCTGAGCTCCGCCGTCGCCCCCGTCTGACGCCATGGTCCGCGCTTCGGGCGGTCCCGTCCCACATCCCGGGCGAGGATTTACGATGGGCCGCATGCCACAACTGCGCTCACGCACCACCACCCACGGACGCAACATGGCCGGAGCACGTGCCCTCTGGCGCGCCACCGGTATGACCAATGACGACTTCGGGAAACCTATTGTGGCGATCGCCAACTCGTTCACCCAGTTCGTCCCCGGACACGTCCACCTGAAGGACATGGGCCAGCTTGTGGCCGGCGCCATCCAGGAGGCGGGCGGTGTGGGACGTGAGTTCAACACCATCGCGGTGGATGACGGAATCGCGATGGGCCACTCCGGCATGCTCTACTCGCTGCCCTCGCGCGAGGTGATCGCGGACGCGGTCGAGTACATGGTGAACGCCCACCAGGCAGACGCCCTCGTGTGCATCTCGAACTGCGACAAGATCACGCCCGGCATGCTGCTCGCCGCGCTGCGGCTCAACATCCCCACCGTCTTCGTCTCCGGCGGGCCGATGGAGGCCGGCCGGATCCTGGGGGAGCGCGTGGTGTCGGGCGCGCCGGACGAGGGCACCCCGGACGGCGGCGTGGACGGTGTGGAGACCCGCCTCGACCTCATCGACGCCATGATCAGCGCCGTTGACGACGCGGTGGAGGACTCCAGGCTGCAGCAGATCGAGGAGAACGCCTGTCCCACGTGCGGCTCCTGTTCCGGCATGTTCACCGCGAACTCGATGAACTGCCTCGTGGAAGTGCTCGGTCTGGCGCTGCCCGGCAACGGCTCCACGCTCGCCACGCAGATGGCACGCAAGGAGCTCTTCCTGGACGCGGGCCGCCTCGTGGTGGAAATCGCGAAGCGCTACTACGAGGGCGACGACTCCTCGGTCCTGCCGCGTTCCGTCGCAACCAGGGAGGCGTTCCAGAACGCCATGCGCGTTGACGTGGCGATGGGCGGGTCCACCAACACCGTCCTGCACCTGCTCGCGGCCGCGCAGGAGGCCGAGGTGGACTTCGACCAGGACGATATCGACCTCATCTCCCGCGTCTCGCCCTGCATCTGCAAGGTGGCTCCAAACACCACCGAGTACTACATGGAGGACGTGCACCGCGCCGGCGGCATCCCCGCGATCATGGGCGAGCTGGCCCGCGGCGGCCTGCTCGACGATTCCGTCCACGCGGTGCACTCGGGATCGCTGGAGAAGTGGCTCGCCGAGTGGGACATCCGCAGCGGCTCAGCATCCGAGAAGGCGCTCGAACTGTTCCACGCGGCGCCCGGCGGCGTGCGCACCACGCAGGCGTTCTCCACCACGAACCGGTGGAAGACCCTGGACATGGACCCGGAGCACGGCTGCATCCGCTCCGTGGAGCACGCGTACACCGCTGACGGGGGCCTCGCCGTCCTCAAGGGGAACCTCGCCCCGGACGGCGCCGTGGTGAAGTCCGCAGGCGTGCCGGAGGACCAGTGGGTCTTCCGTGGTCCGGCCCGCGTGGCCGAGTCCCAGGAGGAGGCGGTGGAGCTCATCCTCGGCAAGGTGGTCCAGCCCGGCGAGGTGGTGGTGGTCCGCTACGAGGGGCCCAGGGGAGGCCCGGGCATGCAGGAGATGCTCTATCCCACCGCCTACCTCAAGGGCGTGGGCCTCGGCCCGAAGTGCGCCCTCATCACGGACGGCCGCTTCTCCGGCGGCTCCTCCGGCCTCTCACTCGGCCACATTTCCCCGGAGGCGGCCTCTGGCGGCACCATTGGGCTCGTGGAGGACGGGGACATCATCTCCATCTCGATCCCTGAGCGTTCGATCACCCTCGAGGTGGACGACGACGTGCTCGCCACCCGCCGCGCCCGCGCCGATGCGGAAGGCTGGGTGCCGAAGAACCGGGAACGCACGGTGTCCGACGCGCTGAAGATCTTCGCCATGTTCGCCCAGTCGGCAGACAAGGGGGCGGCGCGGAAGGTGGACTGAGGGCCCAGCTTTCTCGCAGGTGGCGGTGCCAGAATTGAAGTGTCCCCGCGATCCGGGGATCCAATTCGATATGGAGGAAGTATGCGAAGCGTGTTCGTCACCGGTCCGGGGTCCGTCGAGGTTCGGGAGATCGAGAAGCCGGAGGCGGGGCCGCGTGATGTGCTCCTCCGCATGCGGGCTTCCGGCATCTGCGGCTCCGACCACATGTACATCTCCGTGGGCGGTATCCCGCCAAACCAGGGGAGAACCCCCCTCGGTCACGAGCCCGCCGGCGAGATCGTGGAGGTGGGCGCCGAGGTGACCGGTTTCCAGGTGGGGGACCACGTGGTGATCGACACCATGGCCTTCACCGATGGACTGCTCGGCTCCGGCGGCGACCAGGGCGGACTCAACGAGTACGTGGTGGTGCGGGACGCAGCGCCAGGCCGGCAACTTCGCGTGATCCCGCGGGACATCCCATGGGAGGTGGCAGCGCTCAACGAGCCGATGGCTGTGGCACTCCATGCGGTGAACCGGCTCGAACCGAAGACCGGGGACAAGATCGTCATCTTCGGCGCCGGCCCGATCGGCCTGGGCGCCCTGCTGGGCGCGAAGTCGAAGGGCGCGGGCCACGTGGTGGTGGTGGACCTCCAGCAGGAGCGCCTCGAGACCGCGCTGCGGATCGGCGCCGACGCCGTCATCAACTCCGCCACGGAAGACGTGAAGGAGCGCCTCCTCGAGCTCCACGGCCGCAGCGTGGGCGGCTTCCTGCGCGATGCCCGCCCGGACACCGACGGCTACATCGACGC
>JAAZBW010000410.1 GCA_012513625.1 Actinomycetales bacterium
GGAACCTTGGCCACACAGTCGGCGTTGGGGAGGGGAACCTCGGCCACACAGTCGGCGTTGGGGAGGGGAACCTTGGCCACACAGTCGACGTTGGGGAGGGGAACCTTGGCCACACAGTCGAAGTGGGGGAGCGGAGCCTCGACCACACAGTCGGCGTTGGGGAGGGGAACCTTGGCCACACAGTCGGCGTTGGGGAGGGGAACCTTGGCCACACAGTCGGTGAGAAGGGCTCCGGCGAGAGGGGCTCCGGTGAGGGCGAACCCGTTCGCGGAGTCCCGGAGACCTCCGATTCGGCCCCCCTCGTGGTGGACCTGTGCGCCGGGTCCGGCTCGCTCGCGATCGCCATCGCGCGGGCGGTGCCCGAAGCCCGGGTGTGGGCCGTCGAGGTGGATCCGACTGCCGCGCAGCTCGCCCACCGGAACGCGGAGGGGAACGGAACCTCCGTCGTCGTGCTGGAGGGAGACGCGGCCACGGCGTTACACGAGTTGGACGGCCGGGTGGACGTGGTGGTGGCAAACCCGCCGTACATCCCCCCGGACGGCGTGCCGCGTGACCCCGAGGTGCACCGCTGGGACCCACCCGCCGCGCTCTACGGCGGGGGAGAGGACGGGCTCGATGTGCCGCGCGCCGTCGCCGCCACCGCCCGCCGGCTGCTGCGACCGGGCGGCACGTTCGTGATGGAGCACGGAGACATCCAGGGGGCCGCGGTGCGGCGGCTCGTGGAATCAACCGGTGGCTTTACGATGATCGAGACACGCCAGGACCTCACCGGGCGGGACCGGTTCGTCATGGCGCGGCGCGAACGAGAGGAGCGGCGGTGATCGTCGAGTACGCCGCGGACCCCGGGCGTGCCCTCGATGCCGCCGTGCGCTCGCTGGAGAAGGGTGGTCTCGTGGTCCTTCCCACGGACACCGTCTACGGGATCGGCGCGGACGCGTTCAGTGCGGAGGCCGTCTCCCGCCTGCTGGCCGCGAAGGGCCGGGGCCGCCAGATGCCGCCCCCCGTGCTCGTGTCCTCCACCCACGTCCTCGACGCGCTCGCCGTCAACATCCGAAGTGAGGTACGGGATCTCGTGGCTGCCTTCTGGCCCGGCGCCCTCACGCTCATCCTGCCCGCCCAGCCCTCCCTCGACTGGGACCTGGGCGAGACGCGCGGCACCGTGGCCCTCCGCATGCCGGACCACCCGGTGGCGCTCGCGCTGCTGGAGCGGTGGGGGCCGATGGCGGTGACGTCCGCCAACCTCACGGGTCAGCCACCCGCAGAAGATACAGCGACGGCGGAGGGTTACTTCCGTGGGGATGTTGCGGTGTACCTGGACGCGGGTCCCGCCGCTGGGATGGTGCCCTCCACCATCGTGGACGCCACGCGCGTGCCGATGCGGATCGTGCGGCAGGGCGCCCTCACCGAGGCGGAGCTGGCCGCCGTGGTGCCGGAGCTGGCCGCCGGGGTCCCGGAACCGGCCGCCGGGGTCCCGGAACCGGTTGGCGAGGGAGCCTGTGAATGGTCCGGAGGCGTCCGGGGAGGGCGTCGTGCTGGACGCCCCGGATTCGGCGGCGGATTCCCAGGCGCAGGCCGGTGCGTAGCTACTTCCTGGTGATGCTGATCGCGACGGCTGCGACCTTCCTCCTGGTCCCCATCGCGCGGCACCTGGCGCGCTACATCCACGCCCTCACCCCGGTCCGCTCCCGCGATATCCACACCACGCCCATTCCACGGCTTGGCGGGCTCGCGATGTTCGTGGGGCTCTCCCTCGCGCTGGTGGCGGCCTCCCAGATCCCCTACCTGGGGAGCGTGTTCGCGCAGACCAACCAGATCGTGGGCGTGGGTCTCGCCTCGCTCTGGGTGGTCCTCCTCGGCACTGCCGACGATCTCTGGGACCTCGACTGGTGGGCGAAGCTGGGCGGGCAGATCTTCGCCGGACTCATCCTCGCGTTCTTCGGCGTGGTGCTCGTGACCTTCCCCGTGGCCGGTCTGACCATCGGTTCCACCCGCCTGTCCATCTTCGCCACGGTGTTCGTGGTGGTGTTCACGCTCAACGCAGTGAACTTCGTGGACGGACTGGACGGGCTCGCCGCGGGGCTCGTCGCCATCGGCGGGAGTGCCTTCTTCCTCTACACCTACCTGCTCACCCGGGCGAACTCCCCGGAGGACTACTCCTCGCTCGCCGCCGCCGTGCTGGCCGCCATGGTGGGCGTCTGCATCGGCTTCCTACCCCACAACTTCCACCCCGCCCGGATCTTCATGGGTGACTCCGGCGCCATGCTGCTGGGCCTCCTGTTCGCCGCGGCCACCATCATCGTGACCGGCAACATCGATCCCACGCGCGTCTCGCTGGGGCAGGTGTTCCCCGCCTTCATTCCGATCCTCCTCCCGGTGGCGGTGCTCGCGCTCCCGGCGATCGACATGCTGCTCGCGGTGATCCGCCGCCTCGGCCGCGGGCAGTCGCCGTTCCAGGCGGACCGGATGCACCTGCACCACCGCCTGCTCGACCTGGGACACTCGCACACGGCGGCCGTCCTCATCATGTACGTCTGGACGTTCGTGCTCTCCTTCACCGCGGCGTTGTTCGTGGTCCTGCCTGCCGGCCAGGTGGCGCTGTTTGCCGCGATCGGCGGGGTGGGTGCGATGCTGGTGACGCGACGGGCGCTCCGGCGCCGCCCCCCAGCGGACGTCGAGAGCCCCGGCGGCACGCAGATCGCGCTGCCGCTGCCCGA
>JAAZBW010000411.1 GCA_012513625.1 Actinomycetales bacterium
ACCCTCGTCGTCGACGATTGCCCGCTCTGGAGTGATGAGGCGCTGAACCTGTTCGTCCCCCACGAGCTCTCCGCGCTGCTCCGCGTGGGCGCCGGCGAGCGAGCCAACGGTCGGCACGGTGACGCGGAACGGTTCGATGATCTCTACGAAGACGCGGCCGTCGGCGGCCTCGCGCTGGCTGACCTCGTAGACCTCCACCCCGGAGTCGACGAGCATCTCGAGGGAGGGCCGCACGTCGTCGTGAATGAGACCGGTGATGACGTAGAGGCGCGGCCCGGGGATCGGACGCGGGGGGAGCGACTCGCGGAAGGCGGCCCAGTCCCGGCGGAAGGCGTCCACCCCCCGCGGGTACATGTCTGCAAGGGCGATCCAGCCGAGGCCGGCCGTGCGGCCGGAGCGGGCGAGCGCGGCCACGAGGTTCACGGAGTCGAGCGCGCCGAGCACCTCGAGGCTGACCACCTGGCCGGAGGGGTCCATCGCCACGAGGCGGTGGGGCGCGCCCGCCGCGGCGTGAGTGCCGTCAGAGCCCTGCCACCGCACCGGAAACAGGGGCCGGCCCACGATCTCGAGGGCGGAGTCCCGCACTGCCGCCATGACCCCCGGATCGACGTCCGCACTCCGGCGTGCACCGAGGCGGGCGGCATAGAGATGCCCGGAATCGTACTCGAAAAGGAGCATCTATCGGCCTGTTTCTCAGCGTGGGTGGACCTCCATTCTTACACGTCTGCGTGGGGGGATGGACCCGCCGGGCGCCCGCCACGGAGCAGAGTGGCGAGGTGCACACCGCCCCGGTCAGCCAACTGGGCAGCCTGGGTACGGCAGGAGAATCCGTCCGCCAGGTAGACCGCATCGGGGCGGTCCGCGAGGGTGGGAAGGAGCTGGTTCTCCCCCACCTTCACGGACACCTCGTAGTGGCCGCGCTCCATGCCGAAGTTGCCAGCGAGGCCGCAGCAGCCGGCGAGCGTGGTGACCTCCGCGCCGGCCCCCTTCAGGAGCGCCTCGTCCGTGCCCCAGCCCATCACCGAGTAGTGGTGGCAGTGCGGCTGGGCCACCACCTCGGTGCCCGCGAGGTCCGCCGGCTTCCACTCGGGGCCGGGCCCGTACTCGGGGTGGGTGAGGAGCTCGGCGAGCGTGAGGGTCTGGCGCGCGATCGCGTGGGCGCGCGGGTCCTCGGGCAGCAGGTCCAGCAGATCGTCCCGCAGGACGGCCGTGCAGGAGGGCTCCACGCCCACGATCGGCGTGCCATTGACGGCGAGCGGACCGAGGATCCCGGCGAGGTGGTTCAGTCGCTTCTTGGCACCCTCGAGCTGGCCGGTGGTGATCCAGGTGAGTCCGCAGCAGGCGTCCTCGGGGGCCAGCACCACGTCGTACCCCGCCTCCTCGAGGAGGAGGATCACGTCCTTCGCGGGGCCCGAGTCGAGCGAGTGGGAGAACGAGTCCGCCCACACCACCACGCGTTGGCCGTGGGCGCCCGTGGTCGGGGTCTGCTGGGTGCGGGAGGCGTCGGGGGTCGACGACGACGCCGCTGCGGCCTTCGTGCGGCGGCGCATCCACCGCGCCACGGGCGTGGTCTCGAACGTGACCATGTGCCGGCGAGGGTCCATCCCCCCGACCGTGAGGATCGTCTTCTCGATCCACCGCACGCTGGTCACGGCGTTCACCACGCTCGCGACCCCGGGAATCGCTCGCACCATGCCCGCCCACCTGGGGAGTTGGCCGAGCAGGTAGTGGGTGACGGGGCGCAGCTTCCCGCGGTAGGTGCGGTAGAGGGCCTCGGAGCGGTACTTGGCGATGTCCACGCCCGTGGGGCAGTCCGTGGAGCAGGCCTTGCAGGCGAGGCAGAGATCGAGGGCCTCGCGCACCTCCTGGCTGCCCCATGTGGTGATCAGGGTGCCGTTCGTGACCTCCTGCAGGATCCGGGCCCGCCCCCGGGTGCCGTCCTTCTCCTCACCGGTGGCAAGGTAGCTCGGGCACATGAAGCCACCCGTGGCGGTATCGTCCTGGCGGCACTTGGCCACGCCCGTACAGCGATGCACGGCCGTGGTGAAGTCCCCGCCGTCCTCGTGGAACGCGAAGCCCGCCGCGCCGGTGCGGCGCGCGGCCGGGCGGCGGAGGTCCTCCTCGATGGGAACCGGGTCCGTGATGATGCCGGGGTTCAGGTTGCTCCCCGGATCGAAGAGCTGCTTCACCTGGCCGAACAGGGCGCGGGCCTCGGCGGAGTACATGCGCTCGAGGAGGGCGCCGCGCTGGCGGCCGTCCCCGTGCTCGCCGGAGATGGAGCCGCCATAGGAGACCACGAGGTCCGTGGCCTCCTCCAGGAACCGCGTGGTGGCGGGGACGCCCTCGGGGGAATCCAGGGGGAAGTCGATCCGCACGTGCATGCAGCCGTCGCCGAAGTGGCCGTAGAGGAGGCCGTCCAGGTGGTTGTCCGCAAGCAGCCGCTCGAAGTCCCGGAGGTAGGCGCCGAGCTTCTCCGGGGGTACGGCCGCGTCCTCGAATCCCGGCCACGCCGGGGCGTTGCCGGGGGTGCGCCCGCCGAGCCCGGCACCGTCCGCGCGGATCC
>JAAZBW010000412.1 GCA_012513625.1 Actinomycetales bacterium
ACTATCGAAAAGGATCAGTCCTACGTACTCGCCGTGATGGGCCGCGAGCGGCTCGCCCGCTCCCTGTTCCCGCTCGGCGACGCCGCCTCCAAGGCGGACATCCGCGTGGAGGCCGCCGCGCGCGGCCTCTCCCTCTCCGAGAAGCCCGACTCCTACGACATCTGCTTCGTGGCCGACGGCGACACCGCCGGCTTCCTCCGCCGCCGCCTCGGCGACCGGCCCGGCGAGGTCATGGACGACTCCGGCGAGCTCGTGGGTGCCCACTCGGGCTCCTACCAGTTCACGGTCGGCCAGCGGAAGGGACTCCGCCTGCCGCGTCCGGCGCCGGACGGAGCGCCCCGCTACGTCACCGAGATACGCCCCGAGACCAATACGGTGGTGGTGGGCCCCAGCACCCTGCTCTCGGTGGACGAGATCCGCGGCGAGGACGTGGTCTGGCTCGCCGAGGACGTGCCAGCCGTCTCACCCCACCCGGCCACGTTCCAGCTCCGCGCCCACGGGGAGGCGCACCCCGGCGTCGTCGTGCGCGAGGGAGGCTCCCTCACGGTGACCCTCGACGGGACGGTACGCGGGGTGGCAGCGGGACAGTCCGTCGTCGTCTACGACGGGAGCCGGGTGCTCGGGCAGGCCACGATCGCCTCCTCCCGGCGCCGGACGGGGTCCGCGTGAAACCGCTGGTCGACCTCCCCCTCGCCCACCAGTCCCTCGATGCGGACACGCTTGGCCGCAGGGACGAGACCCTGATCCCGAAGCTGCTCACGGACCCCTTCGCGCGCGCCGTGGTTCTCGACGAGCTCGGCCGGCCCGCCCTCGACGGCACTGCGCTCGCGTACGTGGAGACCAACCGTGTGGGTCACCGCAGGATGACTCTCGCCTACCTCGGGCGGCGTCCCGACGGCGCGGGGATCCTACTCGCGTCCGGTCCCGAGATCGACGGACTCGCCTACGCTGACGTGCGGTTCGGGATGGCGCGCATGAATGACTTCGACCGCGGAGTGGTGGTGCCCGCCACCGCACTCGCGAACTGGCACCGGCAGTACCAGTTCTGCCCACGCTGCGGGAACCAGACGGACCCGGTGCAGGCGGGATGGGTGCGACGCTGCCGCGCGTGCGAGGTGGAACACTTCCCCCGGATCGATCCGGCCGTGATCATGGCCGTGGTGGATGACTCGGACCGGCTGCTGCTCGCCCACGCCGCCCACTTCGGGCCCGGCAGGTACTCGACGATCGCCGGATACGTGGAGCCGGGGGAGAGCCTCGAGCACGCCGTGGTCCGCGAGACCTGGGAGGAGGTGGGCCTCGATGTGGTGGACGTGGCCTACCGCGGCTCGCAGCCCTGGCCGTTCCCGCGCTCTCTGATGTTCGCGTACGCTGCGCGCGTCACGGGCACGCCCGAGCCGGTGGTGGACGGCGAGGAGATCGTGGCCGCACGCTTCTTCACGCGGCCGCAGTTGCGGGAGATGGTGGGTTCGGGCGAGCTGAAGCCCCCCGGCCGCGCGAGCGTGGCCCGCTCGCTCGTGGAGGACTGGTACGGCGGCCGGCTCGAGGATCCGGAGGAGTGGCACTGAGACCGAGCGGCATGACGCCCGGGATCCTGGTGGCGAGCGACAAGTGGAAGGGTTCCCTCACCTCCGCCGAGGTGGGCGCGCTGGTTGCAGCCGGACTGCACCGGACGATTCCGGGGGTGCCCGTCACGGTGATCCCGGTGGCGGATGGGGGTGACGGCAGCGTGGCCGCAGCGCTCGCGGCCGGCTTCGAGCCGCGCACCATCCGTGTGGAGGTCCCGTATTCCCGCGCTTTCGACCACGTGACGGCGTGGCGCGGTGCGGAGGTGGTGGTGGAGGTGGCGCA
>JAAZBW010000413.1 GCA_012513625.1 Actinomycetales bacterium
CTGGCGGCGCTGGAGCGCAAGAAGATCCAGGACGAGTACAAAGAGAAGCTGCGGCTGATCAAGTACCTGGAGGATCTGCTCAAGAGCCCGCGCAAGATCCGAGCCGTCGTCCGCGACGAGCTGCTCCAGGTCAAGGAACGCTATGCCGACCCGCGCCGCACGCAGGTAGTGGACGGCAGCCGAAAGGAACTGACCGCCACCGACCTGATCCCTGACGAGCCGGTGTGGGTAGCCGTCACCCAGGGTGGGCGGGTGGCGCGCACGCCCAACGAGGGCGCCGCGCCCCGGGTGCCTTCACGGCCCCAGGATGTCCCGGTCGCCCTGGTTGCAGCCTCCACGCGCCAGAGCCTGTACTTGTTCACCAGCAGCGGCGCGGCGGTGGCGTACCCGATCCACCAGTTGCCCGAAGGCACGGCCTGGGAAGGAGAGGGCGCTCACGTGGCCGACCTCACGGCGCTTGGCCGCCAGGATCGGGTGGTGGCGGCGCTAGCGCCGCCGCGCGCGCAGGAGGCGGAAGGGTTCCTGTTCCTGACCACACGTGGCGGGGTTGTCAAGCGCATCGCACTCTCCGATCTTCCGGGCGTGAGCACCGAGGCGTTCACCGTAATGGGGTTGAACGGCGACGAGTTGGGCTGGGTAGCCGTCACCAGCGGCGAACAGGAGGTGGTGCTGTTCTCAGCCGGCGGACAGGCGATCCGCTTCAAGGAAGACGAGGTGCGGCCCATGGGGCTGGCCGCCGGCGGCGTGATGGGCATGAAGCTCAAGGACGACGGAGATCGCGTCACCGGGTTCGCGGTGGTGCGGTCACGCTCCGACCTGTTGACGGTGGCCAGCGACGGCAAAGCGAAGCGCAGCCCGCTCTCCGAGTACCCCACCCAGGGCCGGCACGGCCAGGGGGTGATCGCCGCCAAGCTAGGGGGGCCAAATGTCATCCTGGCGGGTGGCGGCGTTGTCCAGGCGGGAGACCCAATCATACTGGTGACGGTGAAGGGTGGCGCGAAGGCGATCTCCGCCCGCAACGCGCCCAGGGCGGGGCGCACAACCGTGGGCGAGGAGATCATCTCGCTGCGACCGGGGGACGCCGTCGGCGGCGTCCTAACGCCGCGCGCACAAGAAGAAAAAGAAGAGTAGTCTCTAAGGAGAGAAGGAATGGCCTATCGGGATACGTGGGCAACGTGCGAGCAGTGTGGCAAGCAGTTCGTGTTCGGCGTGGAGGAACAACGCAGGCAGGCCGAGCAAGGCCGGGAGATCACACCGCCCCGCCTGTGCCCGCAGCATCGCGGCGAGGCCGCGCCCAGGCGGGAGGAACGTCCCGAGCGCAGGGATCGGGCGCGGCCCGCTCAACAGCCAGCGAAGGACAGAAGCGAACCCCTGGGCTACGGGCCGCACGAGGGCCGCGTCAAGTGGTACAGTAAAGAAAAGGGCTACGGCTTCATCGTCCACAGCGGCGGCGAGCAGGTCTTCTTCCACCACAGCGGGATCAAGAACCTGGGCGAGGAGTTCCCAGAGGACGCGCCGGTCACGTTCTTGGTGGAGGAGACCGAGAAGGGGCCGCAGGCGGTTGAGGTCGAGCGCATGGACTTGGACGACTAGCGCCGACAGCGCCCTCACAACACCGACCACACCGTTGGCGCGGGCGGGTCTTCGCGCGGCAGCGCCGTACCCACCGAGGCCCCGGAACTTTCCGCCTGCGGCGGACGTCCAGTATGCAAGGCCAACCCGCAGAAGGTTACTCTGCGGGAGCCGCCGCCCGCACGCCTTGAGCGCGAAGGCTTCTCGGTGAGAAGGAGGATCATGCCATGCGTACAGGGTTCGTTCACCGCTCCGCCAGTCTCGTGGTGCTGCTTACGATGCTACTAGGAGCCTGTGGGCCAAAGCCCACTCCCACGCCGCCCCCCTACACACCGCCGCCGCCCGGCGCCGTGCCAGCGGTCGTGATCCAGCGGACGCCCGAACGGGGCCAGGAACTGCGCCCCGACGGCGCCATCGAGCTGGTCTTCGACCGCGCCATGAACCGCGCGTCCGTGGAAGCGGCTCTGCAGGTCAGCCCCGCCGTAAAGGGCAGCTTCGAGTGGCCCGACGAACGAACGGTGCGCTTCCAGCCCGATAAGCCGCTCAAGCGGGAGAGCGAGTACCAGGTCACAATCGGAGCAGAGGCCCGCGCCAACGATGGCAACCCACTGGACGGCGCCTACCGGTTTCGCTTCCGCACCGTGGGCTATCTCGAAGTGGCCCAGGTGATCCCCGCGGACGACACCCAGGACGTGGAAGCCACCGGCACGATCACCGTGATCTTCAACCGCCCGGTGGTGCCCCTCCAGCTGGTTTCGGACCCCACCCGGGCAGATCTGCCCGCCCAGGCCCGCCAGCCGCTCATCATCGACCCGCCCGTCTCCGGCGCAGGCGAATGGCTGAACACCTCCATCTACGTGTTCACGCCCGACCTGCCGCTGGCCGGCGGCACCACCTACCGCGTGCGCGTGGACGCGGGGCTCAGCGATACCACGGGCGGCGTTCTGGAGGAAGCCTACACCTGGTCGTTCTCCACCCAGCCGCCAGCGGTGGTGTGGGTTTCGCCCACGGAAGACGCGCCCCTCGTGGGCGTGGACGCCGCGGTGCAGGTGACCTTCAACATGCCGGTTGACGCAGCATCCGCGCAGGCGGCCTTTCGCCTGGAAGGCCCCGGCGGAGCGGTGGATGGCTCCGCCACGGTGGACGGCCCCACGCTGGTGTTCACACCCACCAACC
>JAAZBW010000414.1 GCA_012513625.1 Actinomycetales bacterium
GTCGGCTGTGAGGGCTCACCCCCGCTCGCGCGGGGACGACTTCTCTATCCGCACCCGCGCCCCGTGATCGGCGGGCTCACCCCCGCTCGCGCGGGGACGACACTTCCTGAGCAGGCCCTTCACAGCTCATGAGGTCAGATTTCATTCTGTCTGTTGATGCGCCTGGCGTCCTCGAGTTCGAACACTTGACTGCGCAGCAGTCGGGGACGCCCCATCACGAAGCAGTCCAGATGACTACTTGAACCGTCGCGCTTCCCTAAACTTTCGTGCGTTGCTCTTCGCCGGCCCGTGCCGGCCCGTAACATCGTCCGCGTTCGGGCGTCGGATCAGCGTCATGCCCTCGAAGTCCACCGGAGTCCAGTCGTGGCCATGCACCCGGAACTCCAGTCCCTGCTCGGACCGCGCGGTGGACACCATGATCGCCCGGCCCTTGGTCAACATCGAGATGATGATTCCCCAGAGGTGATCCCTGATCCGCTTGTTCACGCGTCCCACATAGACGCCAGGCGCGATCTCCAACAGCCACCTCGTCAGATGCCCCCGGAGCCCGGCGGGCACCGCCGTCAGGACGACGACGACCATTCCGCCTCCGCATAGTTCATCCCACTCGCGAGGTTGAAGCCCTCCGAGTCCCAGATCTCTACGTACGAGGCCTCCAACGCCTCGTCAATGGGAACTCCGAGAATCGCCTGGATATCGTCCACGGCCCGTTCGATAATCCGCCGCTCGTGGAGCAGTGCGCGCATGGCCCGCCGTGTCTCGGGCCCCACGTCCTCCGGTGTATCGCGCGCCACATCGAACGCCACTGGGATGGAGGTCTCGGCCTTGTACAGGTCGGCGATGTCGTAGATGAAGGAGCGGTGTTGCCCGGTGTGCACCACACCGAGACCCGGCGCCAGTCCAAGCGAAACAACTACCGCGTGCACCACCCCGTACAGCGCAAAGTTCGCTGCGGAGAGCGCTTGGTTCACCGGGTCTCCACCAGAGAAGTTCGCCGGATCGTACTCCCGCCGATCCCACGGCACCCCCGACCGCTGGGACTCCGCGCGGTACGCCCGGCGCACCCTCGCACCCTCACGTCCGCGCAGCTGCTGCATAGTGAGCGTCGAGACATCCTCGCCGGGAAACCGCATCGAGTACATGTGCCGGGCGGCTGCGAGCCGCTGACGCCTGTTCGAGACCACCTCCGCCTGCCGTATCAGCAGCGAGGTGGATCGCGCGAGTGAGGAGCCGTGCGCGTAGTACCGCACCGCGCCCTCCCCCACCCACACGGCGCTCGTGCCGCTCTCGCCCAACAGCATCATCGCGTGGTGCGTGACCCGGCACCCGGGGCCGAGCAGGAGGACGCTCAGCGTGGCCGAGGGCAGGTGAACAACACCCTCGGCATTCGAGACGGTGATCGCGTTGGAGGACCTGTGCACGATGCACCGCTCCACATACACAAACGAGAGACGCTCCCTCACCCGCAACAATTGCTGCGGGGTCGGCTTCGGAGCACCCGGTAGGGGCCTCATGCGCGTGCGAGGGTCAGCAGA
>JAAZBW010000415.1 GCA_012513625.1 Actinomycetales bacterium
AACACCAGGATGGTCTGTTCCTTGCTGCCCTTGTCCAGGCCGTAGGCCAGCGCGGCCGCGGTGGGCTCGTTGACGATGCGCAACACGTTGAGTCCGGCGATCTGGCCGGATTCCTTCGTGGCCTGACGCTGAGCGTCGTTGAAGTAGGCCGGGACGGTGATCACCGCATCGGTGATGTCCTCGCCGAGGTAGGCCTCGGCATCGCGCTTGAGTTTCATCAGCACGCGCGCGCTGATCTCCTGCGCGGTGTAGTCCTTACCGTCGATGTCCACGGCCCAGTCCGAGCCCATGTGGCGCTTCACGGACGCGATGGTGTGATCGGGGTTCGTGACGGCCTGGCGCTTGGCGATCTCGCCCACCAGGACCTCTCCCGATTTCGTGAAGGCCACCACGGACGGGGTGGTCCGGCTGCCCTCTGCGTTTGCGATGACCGTGGGCTCTCCGCCCTCGAGGACGGAAACCACGGAGTTGGTGGTTCCCAGGTCGATTCCGACCGCACGTGCCATGTGTGTTGCTCCTTTGTATTGAGTCTGTTCCACTCAAGTCTGGGGGTGGCCGGGTTCAGATGCAAACCCGGTTGCTCAAACTTGAGTCTGTCTGGCTCAACGTTGCTGCATCGGTTTTCATTCCCGACGGCGGAGCTCACCTTCCGTCGTCGCTCCCGGACCGCAGAAGTCACCCACCAGAACTCGCCCACCGCCGTAGCCCCACAGGGGGCGCGGCCCTACGGATTCCGGCAGCCGCCTCGGCTAGGCTCGGCTGGAAGTCCGAAAGCGAGGGGCAACAGCATGGTTCGCGCAGCCGTATATGACGAGGTAGGCGGTCCTGGAGTGCTCCATCTGGCCGAGGTGCCGGTTCCGGAGCCCGGGCCGGGCATGGTCGCCGTTCGCGTTCGAGCTGCAGGCCTGAACCCCTACGACGCGAAGGTCCGCGACGGGTTCATTGCGTCGGACGCGCCGTTTCCCCGGCGAATTGGCGCGGACCTGGCGGGCACGGTGGAAGCCGTCGGCGCGGACGCAACCTACTGGGACGGCACGCCCGTCGCGGTCGGGGACGAAGTGCTGGGCAGTGGCGCCGGAGCTGTCGCCGAGCTCGCCCTCGCGGCGGCGTCAAACCTCGCCCTGCGGCCGCCGGCGGTTGCGGCTGAAGTCGCGGGAGGCCTCAAAGTGCCCGGGCTCACGGCCGTCTCGTGCCTCCGTACCCTTCCGTTGAGCCCCGGTGACACCGTGCTGGTCGGCGGCGCTTCGGGCGCGGTCGGGCTCCTCGTGTGCCAGCTGGCGGTCCGGGCGGGCGCGACCGTGATTGGTTCCGCCGCACCGCGAAATCATGACTTCGTTCGCTCCCTCGGCGCGGAGCCAGTCTCCTACGGTGAGGGGCTGGCGGACCGGGTCTCGTCGCTCGGCCCCATCACCGCCGTGATCGACTGCCATGGCCGCGAGGCCCTCGATGCGGGGGTTCAACTCGGGATCCCGGTGGACCGAATGGTCGCCATCGCGGGCTATGGCGCGGTGAAGGAGCTGGGCGTTCTAAACGTCGAGCGATCCGCCCGCACGGCGGAGAACCTGGCTGGTCTCGCGGAAGAAATCGCGGAGGGGCGACTGCTGTATCCCGTGGCGGCCACGTTCGCTCTCGACGATGTCGTGGAGGCGTTCCGGGCTCTGGAGGGAACGCACGACCCGGGAAAGGTCGTCGTCCTGTCCTGAGGCGGGCTCGCCCGCCCCAGGGCGGTGTGGCCGGTCAGGAGAACACGGTGAGTCCGTAGACGGCAAACACCGCAAGGTGGGCCGCGCCATGAATGGCCGTCACCCGTGGCGCGAGGAACG
>JAAZBW010000416.1 GCA_012513625.1 Actinomycetales bacterium
CGACGGCGAGGGCCGCTTCCGTGACATGGAGCGGGACAACTACCAGCTCCTGCGGGGAAAGGTGACTCTACGGTTCGGCTGGCATGACGTCACGCAGCGAGCGTGCGAAGTAGCCCGACAGGTGGCAAGCGTTCTCGCTTTCGTGGCCCAACCGACAGAAATCTCTCTGTGCAGCCTCTGCTCGTAGTCGCCGCGAAGGTGTGAAACCTTAGGGAGCGACATCGCTACTCAACCCTTCACACCTCCTGGCGGACCAGTGGGACTGCAGCTCAGATAGCCGCGTGGGGGCGGCGACCCGGAGGCCAGGCGGGCGGAGGGCAGGCAGCCCGGTGGGGGCGGCGACCCGGAGGTCAGGCGGGCGGAGGTCAGGCAGAGTGGTGGGGGCGGCGACCCCTCGGCAGACGGGCGGAGGTCATGCAGCCCGGCGAGGGGGCGGCGGCCGAGCACCAGGCGCCAGGAGGTCAGCCGTCTCGAAGGGGTCGAGGCTGAATGGGCGGCGACCCGGAGGTCAGGCGGCGCCGATCGCCTCGGCAACGCCCGGGATGCGCTCGCAGTAGGAGGCCAGGAGTGCGCGAGCGGTCTCCACCGAGTCCACGAGCGGATGCGTGGCAAAGGCTCGCAGAGCCGCCACGGGATCCTTCCGCTCGGTGGCACGGAGCAGGAGTTCGTCGCAGCCCTTCAGCTGCACGAGGAGGCCGGCAAGATCGCTGTGGAGGCGCCCGACGGGCGCGGGAATGATGGCGTCGATGCTGACGTCGCACGCCACCTCAATCACGGCGCGCCGCGAGAGTTGGCGGATGAGCCGGCCGGTGCCCGGTGAGTTCGGCACATTCAGGATCATGCGCGTGGGGCCGTCCACTCCGGAGAGCACCCGCATCAACTGCAGCGCCACCTTCTGGTAGCCGCCCAGTTCGATCTCGTGAGCAGTGCGGCGCGTGGCGGGATCCGTCCGGGTCTCCGCGCCGTAGGTCTCCTCGCGCTCCCGGAGCGCTTCGAGCCAGAGTTCGAGCGCCCGTTCCGGCTCTGCCGCGGCGGCGGAGTAGAACGTCTCCTGCTGCTCCGCGAGTTGCCGTCCGCGGGGCACGCGCTCCGCGATGCGGCCATGGGCTTCGCGCGTGTGTGAGTAGTAGTAGTGGTACTCGTTCGGGATGGCGCCAATCGAGCGGATCACATCCACGCCGAGGAGGCGGGCTTCGTCCAGCTGGTTCAGGAGTTGCTCGTCCCCGAGAACTCGGGCGAGGAGGTCCTCCACACGGTCGCTGCCCTCCGGCCGACCGCGCAGTCCGCGCAGCCACCCCGCATGGTTGAGGCCGGCGTAGTCGAACGAGGTGGCACGGGATCCCGTGAGGTCCTCGATGCGGGCAACGAGGCTGATCGGCGAATCGCAGATTCCCACCACACGACCGCCGAGCTGTTCGCGCATCGCCTGGGTGATGACGCCCGCTGGGTTCGTGAAGTTGATGACCCACGCCTCGGGGGCGTGCTCCGCGATCACTCCCGCGAGGTGACGCGCCTCCGGGATCGTGCGCAGGGCGTAGGCCATGCCGCCCACGCCCACGGTCTCCTGCCCGAGCACTCCGTGCTCGAGTGCGATCTCCTCATCGAGGGCTCGGGCCTCGGTTCCACCCACGCGCATCGCACTGAAGATGAAGTCCGCGCCCGTCACAGCCTCAATCAGGTCTGTGGTGGTACGCACGCGAGGTCGACC
>JAAZBW010000417.1 GCA_012513625.1 Actinomycetales bacterium
GGACCACTGTGCGTACGAGTCCCCCGAAGCCGGAGGTGTCTCCGGTGCCATGGGCACCGAACATGCCCATGCGCTCCGCGATCACATCAACCGGCTGGGCATCCTCTGACGCATCTCGCGCGAGGACCTCGCGCTCGGGTGAGGGAGGGGAGTCCGTCATGCCAGCAGCCCCTTCATCTCGTGGGTGGGAGTGGCGGCCAGTGCGGCCTCCTCCGCGGCGCGGGCGATCTCGCGGCGGTGCGCGCCGAGGGGCTCGGTCTTCTGGTACTTGCGCAGTTCGAGGATCGTGTTGATGAGCATCTCCGGCCGGGGCGGGCACCCGGGGAGGTAGATGTCCACGGGCACGATGTGATCGCAGCCCTGGATGATCGCGTAGTTGTTGAACATGCCGCCGGTGGAGGCGCACACGCCCATGGAGATGACCCACTTGGGCTCCACCATGGAGTCGTAGATACTGCGCACGATCGGCGCCATCTTCTGCGAGACCCGCCCGGACACGATCATGAGGTCCGCGTGGCGAGGGGATGCGCGGAAGATCTCAAGCCCGAAGCGGGCCATATCGAACCGCGGTGTGCCCGCCGCCATCATCTCGATGGCGCAACAGGCGAGTCCCATGGTTACGGGCCACTGGGACGTGGCGCGCGCCCACCCGGCGAGCTTCTCGACCGTGGTGAGCATGAATCCTGCGGGTAGTTGCTCCTCGATTCCCATGCCTGTTCTCCTATTCCCAATCGAGCCCACCGCGGCGCCACTCATAGAGGTAGGGCACCGTGATGAGGAAGACGAAGGTGAGCATTGCCACCAGACCGAACATGCCGAGGTCCCGGAAGCTCACGGCCCACGGGTACATGAAGACAACCTCGATGTCGAAGATTATGAAGCTCATGCCCACGAGGTAGAACCGCACGGGGAAGCGTCCGCCGTGAGGGGGGCGTGGCGTGGGTTCCACACCGCACTCGTAGTTGGCAACCTTGACCCTGTTGTAGCGCCTGGGGCCGAGCACTGCGGAGAGTGCGAGACCTCCGAGCGCGAGGACAAGCGCCAAGCCCGCCATCCAGAGGATTGGGACGAACGGGTTCGTCATGGGGCCTCCTTGTTCATCATCATCGAAGTGTTCATGCGGCCGGAACCATCTTGGAAAGGGCCACTATCAGCCGATCCATCGTCTCACCACCGCGTCGTTCGTACCCATCGCTCAGCAGTTTATGGACGAATTTCATCAGTGTTGGACGCGGCAGGCCGTACCGGGTGCACAGGCGCATCACTGCCGGGTTCTCGATCAGCTTCACAAAGATGCGCCCGAGTGAGTAGTAACCGCCGAACTCGGCCCTCATTGCCTCAGGGTACGCGCGCAGCGCCTTCTCATAACCGTAGGCGCTCGCCCGGACGAGCGCCTGGGAGGCCACATCGGCGGCCACACGGCCCGCCATGAGTCCCACGCCGATGCCTTCGCCGTTGAAGGGGGACACCATGCCACCCGCATCTCCCACGAGCATGAGGCCCTTCGTGTAGAGGGGCTGGCGATTGAAGGCCATGGGGAGCGCAGCGGAGCGAACCGGGCCGAGTTGGTTCTCGGGGGTGAACTCCCAGGACTCCGGGGCGTTCTTCATCCAGGTGCGGAAGAGTTCCCTGTAATCCAGCTTGGTGGCCTTCGCCGTGGAGCTCACCGAGCCGAGTCCCACATTCACCGTGCCGTCTCCGAGCGGGAAGATCCATCCGTAGCCGGGAAGCAGGTTGGAACGCTCGCGCGGACCGTCCCAGAGTTCGAGCTGGGACTCCATCCACTCGTCGTCGTGACGGGGACTCCTGAAGTAGGTGCGGACGGCCACGCCCATGGGGCGGCGCTCGTCCTTCTCGATCCCCATGGCGGTGGCGATACGGGCAGCGACTCCCCCGGCCTCGATCACGATTGGCGCACGGAGTTCGTACTCCTCGCCGCGGGTGCCGTCCTCGTTGCGGCCGCGGGCGCGGACGCCGATGATGCGCCCCGATCTCTCGTTGAGGATCGGCGCGGTCACCGTGGTGCCCTCACGGAGCTCCGCGCCGGTGGCCTGGGCGTGGCGCGCCAGCACCTCGTCGAACGAGGTGCGGGCCTTGGCCATGCCGTAGTTGGGGAACGAGGTGGACTCGGGCCACGGCAGGTGGATCTCGTGACCGCCGCCCACCACCCGGAGGCCCTTGTTGCGCATCCAGCCGTCCGCCGGGTCCATCGGGACGCCCATCCGGATGAGTTCGCGTACTGCGATGGGAGTGAGCCCATCGCCACAGATCTTGTCCCGCGGGAAGGTGGACTTCTCGAGAACAATCACCCTGTGCCCGAGCTGTGCCAGGTAGTGGCCCGCTGCGGAGCCGGCGGGGCCGGCTCCGACCACCAGGACGTCGGCGTCCTGAGGGATGCTGGTCACGGCGGGTGTTCTCCTGGTTCGTGCGTGGGGGGAAGCGCAGACAGCTTCACTCTAATCCAGAAAAATTGACTCACCGCCCACAGGGCGTCCCCCAGCCCTCCACACCCCCGGACCTTGGTCCCGAGCCTCCACCCTCCCGGGACCTAGGGCCCAGAGGATCCCACAGGCTTCAGAGGGGGTATCCGCACGCTTCAGGCGGCAGGCTTGAAGGCGCGGTGCAGCGCCACGATGCCCCCGAAGAGGTTGTGGTATGCCACACGTTCCCAGCCAGCTGCCGCGATTTCCGCGCCGAGCTCGTCCTGGTCCGGCCAGTCGCGAATGGACTCGGTCAGGTAGCCGTACGCGGGGGATTGGGAAGCCACCACGCGGGCCACCGTGGGCAGCACGGTGGAGAGGTAGCCGTAGTAGACCGCGCGGAAGGGCCGCCACGTGGGGCGGGAGAACTCGCAGATCACCACGTGCCCCCCGGGCTTCGTCACGCGCCAGAACTCCGAGAGCGCGGCCGCCGTATCCCCCACATTCCGAAGTCCGTAGGAGATGGTCACCGCGTCGAACGTGTTGTCCGCGAAGGGGAGGGATGTGGCATCTCCCACCACGAAGGGTAGGTCCGGGTTCTGCTTCTTGCCCTGTGCCACCATCCCCTGCGAGAAGTCGAGGGGCACCACGTCCACGCCGGCGTCCGCCCAGACACGCGAGCTCGAGCCAGTGCCGGCGGCCACGTCCAGCACGCGCATGCCCGGGGTGGTGCCCACGGCGTCCCGCGTGGCGATACGCCAGCGCCGCACCATGAATCCGGTCATCAGGTCATTCGTGAGGTCGTACCGGGGGGCGATCGAGTCGAACATCCCGGCGACGTCGTTCGGGTCCTTGTCCAGCTGGGCGCGCGGAGCGGGGGAGGTCATGGTCACGATTCTCCCCCATCCACACGCGCGTCCCGCACGCGTCCGCCGTGAATCCCGACGGCGCCGCTCACGCCTCCCCGAGTGCCACCTCGACCTCGAGCTCGGCTCCGTCACGCACGACCCCGAGGCGCACCGTGGTCCCGGGCGACTCGGCGCGCACGAACCCCGTGAGCGAGTCCGCTCCGGACACGGCCCGTCCGTCAACGGACACCACGACGTCCCCGGTGCGTAGGCCCGCCTCGGCGGCTGCGGAGCCGGCCACCACCTCCCGGAGTTCCGCGCCGGTGCGGGTAACGCCGCCCGCGCTCGCCACGCCGTCGGAAAGTCCCACGCCCAGCAGTGCGTGCCGGGCCGCGCCGGTGGCGATGATCTCCTCCGCCACCCGAGAGGCGAGCCCCACCGGGATCGCAAAGCCGAGGCCAATCGATCCCGACTGACCCTGGCTGAGCGTGGCGATCGAGGAGGTGATGCCAATGACGTTCCCGCCGAGGTCGAAGAGCGGGCCTCCCGAGTTGCCGGGATTGATTGCGGCGTCCACCTGGATGGCGTTGGTGACCACCGGGCTCCTGCCGCTGGTGGAGGAGGTGGTCACCGGCCGATCGAGGGCCGAGACGATGCCGCTCGTGACCGTGGAGGACAGCCCGAGCGGGTTGCCCACTGCGACCACCTCCTCGCCCACGATGAGAGCCTCCGAGTCGCCCAGGGTGGCGGGAACGATATCGGCCGGCGGCGAAACGAGGGCGATCACCGCAAGGTCCGTGGTGGGATCCGTTCCCATCATCCGAGCCGCGAAGATCCGCCCGTCCGCGAGCGTCACACGGATCTCGCGTGCGCCGGAGACCACGTGGTCGTTCGTGAGGATGTGACCGGCCGAGTCGAGCACCACGCCCGAGCCCTCCGAGCCGCCCTGGGTGGTGGCCACCTCGATCGCCACCACCGAATCCCGCACGGCGGCCGCCACCCGCTCCACGCTCCCCTCCTGCAGCTGGGAGGCAGGGACGACGGCGGAGCTCGCCGGGAGGGTGACCGGCGAATCGAAGCCGCCGGTGGCGGCCACCACTCCCAGGGTGGTGCCGCACGCGAGCACCGCGGAGGCGAGGGACGCGGTGACGACGGCGGGCCACACCCGCCGTTCACGCACTTTGGTCGCCATGCGGTACGGAGGCGCGGCCAACTCCGGGGGCCTGCCCGCGGCCCAGTGGTGCGGATCCGCGGGAGCACCCCACGTGGAGGTCCACTGCGGTGCGGCGTTCCGGGGTTCTGGTTCGGTGCTCACGTCCTGGTCCTTCCATGCCGCTCCGTGCGGCTTCTGGAACCAGTGGACACCCCGTAACTGGGTGGGCAGATGGGGGAATCTGGGTGTCAGCTGTGAAGGCGGGCCACCACGCGCAGTGCGGCCTCACGGCGGCGCGCGGAAACAGTGGCGAGTTCCTCGCGCCCAATCCGCACCTCCACCACGGAGCGACCGGTGATCGGCCGGGCCAGCAACTCCCGCAGCGCCCCGAGCCCCTCCTCGCTGCGGCCGTCCACCCCCACGTGCGAGGCGTCCAGCCCGGCCGCGAGCGCGCCGATATCCACCTGCTGCGGCGTGGCGAACAGGCGCTCGAACGTGGCGCGGGCGTGCCGATCGGTGCGGGAGATGGCTCCAGGTTCGAGGGTCTCGAAGATGGCACCCCCCGCATCGTTCAACACCACCACCTGCAGGTCCACCTCGGCCTCGAGGGCGCCGCGCACGAGGCTCATGGCGTCGTGGAGGAAGGTGAGGTCCCCCACGAGCGCCCGCACGGGTGAGCCGGTGCCGAGGGCGAGCCCGGTGGCGGTGGCTATCGTGCCGTCGATCCCGGCGAGCCCACGGTTCGCCACCACCCGGGCGCCGTCCGTGCGGCCGGGGGCGGCGCCGTCGACGGCCCGGATCGCGTTGGAGGACCCGAGGACCAGGGTGGGCACCTCGGCCTCCCACACGGCGAGGGCGGCACGCTCGGCGGCGCTGCGGATCCCGGAGGCGGCCTCCGCGAGCGCCGCATCAGCCTGCTGCCAGCGATCCCACCACGCGTGGTCGGCGGGGGTGGCTGCGGGCACAGTCAGGTCTCCGGCCACGCGCGCGGCAGTGCCGGAGACGTCCGTCCAGCGGAGTCCGCCCACCACGATCACCTCCGCGTCCGTGCGCGCGAGCAGCCGCGAGACCGGGCGAGAGAGCGTGGGGTGTCCCACGAGCACCACGCGCTCGGCATCGGTGCCGAGTCCGGCCGCGAGGAGCTCGCGGTAGTGGCGGATCGCGCCCGGGAGCCGCGCGCCGGAGGAGGGCTCGGCGAGCACGGGCCACCCCGCGCGTTCGGCGGCCGCGAACCACCGCTCTCCGGCGCGGTCCCCGGCCACGAGGAGTGTGCGCTTCCCCGCAGGCACCTCGAGCGGGCCAGGGACGACCGGCGTGACCCGCAGCGGCGCGGGGAGGCCCTCGGCCGTCCAGCCGGCCACGAGCAACTTCTCGAGCTCGAACGCGGGGCCCTCGGCCCCCGATGGCGCGTACTCGGGCACGAGCGGATCCCGGAACGCCACGTTCAGGTGGACCGGGCCCGGGTCGAGCGTCAGCACGCCGGTGGCCGCCACGATCGCTCGCGCCACGGCCCCCCGCACCGCCTCCGGCCGGAAGCCCGCGGGCAGCTCTGCCGCGTGGCGGGGCGCGCTCCCGAAGATCCCCACCTGGTCCGTGGTCTGGTTGGCCCCGGTCCCCCGCCACTCGTGTGGCCGGTCCGCCGAGACGACGACGAGCGGGTCGCCCGAGTGGGACGCCTCCAGCACTGCGGGGTGCAGGTTGGCAACGGCGGTGCCCGAGGTGGTGGCCACGAGCACCGGCCGCGGGGTGGCGCCGGCGCGGGTGAGGCCGAGGGCCACGAAGCCGGCACCGCGCTCGTCGAGGCGGACGGTGAGCCGAAGCCAGCCGGCGTGGTGGGCCTCCGCGAGCGCGTAGGCGAGCGGGCTCGAGCGCGATCCGGGTGCGAGCACCGCGTCCCGCACGCCGGCGGCCACGAGTTCGCGCACGAGGGCGCGGGCGAGCTGGATCGAGGGCGGCTGGGGGAAGTGGCTCATGGTACGATCAAGTCTAGGAGCGCGGCGCTCTCGGCGGCGGGAAGGAGCAGGGCCACGCGCCGGGCTCGGCGCAGCCACCAGTCGGTGACCTCCGCGTCCGCCTTCCAGCCGCCCCTCCCCACACCGTCGGCCGGTGGGGCGTCCGGGGCCTCGCGACGCACGGGGAGCGTCCCGTCCAGCGGCAGGAGCGGCCGGGCGGCCACGTCCGCACCAAACAGCTGCACGGTGGCGAGCCCGCTCGCGAGCGGCACCCCGCGGAAGGTGGCGGCCTCCTCGGGGAGCGCGGCCGCGAGCGCCACACCTGCTGCGATACCCACGCTGGACTCGAGGGCGGAGGAGACCACCACGGGGAGGCCCACCTGCTCGGCGAGCGCGAGGCACGCGCGCACTCCCCCGAGGGGCTGGACCTTGAGGACCACCACGTCTGCGGCTGCGAGTTCGGCCACGCGGAGCGGATCGGAGGCCCGTCGGATGGACTCGTCCGCAGCGATCGGCACATTCACCGCGCGGCGCACCGCGGCGAGTTCCTCCACGGTGGCGCACGGCTGTTCCACGTACTGGAGGCCGCCCGCAGCCCGGTCGAGGGCGCGGATGGCCGGGAGTGCGGCCTCGAGGGACCAGCCGCCGTTCGCGTCCACCCGGATCGCGCCCGCCGGTCCCAGCGCGTCCCTCACCGCCTCGAGCCGAACCTCCTCCTCCGCGAGCGACTGGCCGGGCTCCGCCACCTTCACCTTCGCGGTGGTGCAGCCCGAGGCCGCCACGATCGCGTGGGCCCGCTCGGGGCCCACCGCGGGAACGGTCACGTTCACGGGGACGGAGGCACGGAGCGCCGCCGGAAATGGAAGGATTGCCGCCTCGAGGGCGGCGCGGGCCCACGGCACGCAGGTGGCGTCGTCGTACTCGCGGAACGGGGAGAACTCGGCCCACCCGGCCGGGCCCGACAGGAGCAGCCCATCGCGGCGCTCCAGCCCCCGGAAGCGGGCGGTGAGCGGTACCGAGTAGGCGGCCGTGGCGGCAGGGTGGCCCATGGTTAGGGGCGGGCCACCGGCGAGAGTGCGTTGTAGACGGGGAGGAACTTCTGGGCGGTCTCGGCGAGTTCGTCCGAGGGGACGGAGCCGGCCACCACGCCGCCGCCGGCGTACAGGCGGACGGAATCGCCGCCGTCGGAGAGTTGGCCGCACC
>JAAZBW010000418.1 GCA_012513625.1 Actinomycetales bacterium
AGCAGGTATTTCAGGTCCTCGTCCGTGTAGCCGAACGTCTGCTGCCGCCGCGCCACCGAGGAGGGCGTGTGGGAGACGTGCTCCCGCTCCGGGAGGTCGTCCACCTCGAGCAGGTTCGTGTCCACCCACTCCTGGTACGGATGCGCGGCGGCGAGGGAGGACTTGATCTCCTCGTCCTCCACGATCCGCCCCTCCGCCGTGTCCACGAGGAACATCCGCCCCGGCTCGAGCCGGCCGCGCCGCACCACCCGCTCTGCCGGGATGTCGAGCACCCCCGACTCGGAGGCGAGCACCACGAGACCCTCATCCGTCACCCAGAAGCGGCCGGGGCGCAGCCCGTTCCGGTCGAGCATCGCCCCCACCTGGGTTCCATCCGTGAACGCGATGGCAGCCGGTCCGTCCCAGGGTTCCATCACGGTGCCCATGAACTCGTAGAGTGCGCGGACCGAAGGATCCAGCTGCGCGTGGTTCTGCCACGCCTCTGGGACCATCATCAGCATGGAGTGCGGGAGGCTGCGGCCCGCGAGGTGGAGCAGTTCCACCACCTCATCCAGCGAGGCCGAATCGGAGGCCCCGGCCGTGGTGATACTTCCCAGCGCCCCAATATCTCCGAGCAGCTCCGAATGGAGAGAGCCCTGCCGGGCGGCCATCCAGTTCCGGTTCCCCTCCACCGTGTTGATCTCCCCGTTGTGCGCGAGCAGCCGGAACGGCTGGGCGAGCGGCCACGAGGGGAAGGTGTTCGTGGAGAAGCGGGAGTGCACGAGCGCCAGGCGAGCGGTGAACCGCGGGTCCTCGAGGTCCGGGAAAAACTGGCGGAGTTGGGCGGTGGTCAGCATGCCCTTGTAGACGAGGGTGCGGGAGGAGAGCGAGGAGAAGTACGTGCCCAGGTGGTTCTGGGCCCGCTTTCGCAGCCGGAAGGCGCGCCTCTCGAGTGCGAGCCCGCCCACGCCGTCGTCCGCGACCACGAAGAGTTGCCGGAAGACGGGCATGCAGTCGCGGGCCTGCCGGCCGATCACGGAGTCGTCGATCGGCACGTCCCGCCACCCGAGCACCGTGAGGCCCTCCTCGGAGGCCACCCGCTCGATGGCGCGGACGGAGCCGGCTCGCTCGCCCCCGTCCGTGGGAAGGAATGCCGTCCCGACGGCGTAGCCCCCCTCCGCCGGCAGGTCCAGACCGCTCGTTGCCGTGAGGAACGCGTGGGGCACCTGGGTCAGGATGCCCGCTCCATCACCGGTGTTCTCCTCGGCGCCGACCGCGCCGCGGTGCTCGAGGTTGGCGAGGGCCGTGAGGGCGGCATCCACGATGTCCCGCCCCGCGTGGCCGCGCAGGGTGGCCACGAACGCCACCCCACAGGCGTCGTGCTCGTACTCCGGGCGGTACAGACCCCGCCTCTCCTGCCGACCCAGCCCCATGGCCAGTCCCTCCGTGCCCGGTGGACCCACGCCCACGTTTTCGCACGGGACACCCTCGGCCCGTCAGCCACTCAAAGAGTGGCTGCGCGAATAATCGCACTCCCACAGGCTCGGGCGCAGGGGGTATTCCACATGCTGGATGGTGATCCCTTTACCTGCACATGAGCTGAAGATTACTGGTGGCGGATGGCGCGGTGACCGAACCCGGTCAGCGGCGGGCCGAGTGCGACGCCTCGGCAAGCTCGCGGCCGAGTGCGGCCATAGGCGAGACCCCGTCTCCCAGGGCACGTAGCAACGCGGATCCCACGATCACGCCGTCCGCGTAGCCACCCAATTCACGGGCGTGCGCGGCGGTGGAGACGCCGAGGCCGACCGCCACCCGCTCCGCGCCGGCGGCGCGCGTGCGCGCCACGAGCCGCTCCGCGGTGTCGTCCACCGTTGCACGCTCGCCGGTCACGCCCATGGTGGAGGCGGCGTAGACGAACCCGCGGCAGGCGGCCGACGTCATGGCGAGGCGCTCGTCCGTGGAGGACGGGGCCACGAGGAAGATGCGATCGAGGTCATGCCGGGTGGCGGCGTCGATCCACTCGTCCGCCTCGTCCGGGATGAGGTCCGGGGTGATGAGGCCGGCACCCCCGGCCGAGGCCAGGTCACGGGCGAACGCCTCCACTCCGTAGCGGTGCACAGGGTTGAAATAGGTCATGACGAGCATGGGCGCGCCGAGCGGTGCGAGCGCCTCCACGGCCTGGAGGACGTGGCGGGTGCGCGTCCCAGCATCGAGTGCATGCTGGCCCGTCATCTGGATGACGGCGCCGTCCATCCCGGGGTCCGAGTAGGGCAGTCCGAACTCGATCGCGTCGGCGCCGTTCTCGATGAGCGCGCGTCCCGCCTCGATCGACGTCTCCAGGTCTGGATAGCCCACCGTGAGGTAGGCGATGAAGGCGGCCCCTCCGGCGCTGGTGCGGGCGTCGATTGCCCTCTCCATGAGGCTCACTGCTCTCCCTCCTCGAGGAGTTCGAACCACTCGGCCGCGGTGGCCACGTCCTTGTCTCCGCGGCCCGAGAGGTTCACGAGGATGGTGGAGCCCGGGTGCTCCCTCCCGTACCGGATGGCTCCGGCGAGGGCGTGAGCGGACTCGATGGCGGGGATGATCCCCTCCGTGTGGCAGAGCGCGGCGAAGGCATCCATGGCCTCGGCGTCCGTGACGGGCCAGTACTCGGCGCGGCCCACACTCGCGAGGTAGGAGTGCTCGGGGCCAACGCCGGGGTAGTCGAGACCCGCGGAGATAGAGTGCGAGGCCAGGGTCTGGCCGTCCTCGTCCTGGAGGAGGAAGGAGCGGGAGCCGTGGAGCACGCCGGGTGTGCCAGCCGCGATGGACGCGGCGTGCCGACCGGTCTCCACGCCGTCGCCGGCTGCCTCGCACCCGATAAGGCGTACCCCGGCGTCCTCGAGGAACGCTGTGAAGATCCCGATGGCATTGGAGCCGCCCCCCACACAGGCGATCACGGCGTCCGGGAGTGCTCCTGTGAGCTCGAGTACCTGGGCACGCGCCTCGTCTCCGATCACCCGCTGTAGGTCCCGGACCATGGCGGGAAACGGGTGGGGACCGGCGGCGGTGCCAAACAGGTAGTTGGTGGTCTCCACATTGGTGACCCAGTCGCGGAACGCCTCGTTGATGGCGTCCTTCAGGGTACGGGAGCCGGTCTCCACCGAGATGACCTCGGCACCGAGAAGCTTCATGCGGGCCACGTTGAGGGACTGGCGGCGCACGTCCTCGGCACCCATGTACACCGTGCACTCGAGCCCGAGCAGGGCGGCGGCGGTGGCCGTGGCCACCCCGTGCTGGCCTGCGCCGGTCTCGGCGATCACGCGCTTCTTTCCGACCTTCCGGGTGAGCAGGGCCTGGCCGAGCACGTTGTTGATCTTGTGGGAGCCCGTGTGGTTGAGGTCCTCCCGCTTGAGCAGGATGCGCGCCCCGCCCGCGAGCTCGGAGAACCGCCCCGCCTCCGTGAGCATGGAGGGCCGGCCCACGTAGGTGCGGTTCAGGTGGTCCATCTCCGCCCAGAACTCGGCGGAGCCCTTCAGCTCCTGCCACGAACGGTCGAGGTGGTCGAGGGCGGCAACGAGCGCCTCGGCCACGTACCGGCCGCCGAACTCCCCGAAGTAGGGTCCATCAAGATTGCGCAGAGACTCGCTCATGTCCTACCTTCCGGCCCGCCGCAGCGGGCCCACATCACTCCCGGGGTGCGAGGGCCGGATGGTTGGCAGCCGCCACCATTTCCGCCACCGCGGCCCGGGGGTTCCCGCCTGTCACGAGCGCCTCCCCCACCAGCACCGCGTCTGCGCCCGCCCGTGCGTACTCGATCACGTCATGGGGCCCCCGGACACCGGATTCGGCAACGCGGACGATCCCGTTGGGGATCACGTCCAGCACCTCTGCCACGGTCTCCCGGCGCACCTCGAGGGTCTTGAGGTTGCGTGCGTTCACGCCCACCACCTGGGCGCCGGCCGCCACAGCCCGGCGCGCCTCCTCCCGATCGTGCGACTCCACGAGCGCGCACATCCCGAGGGAGTGGATGCGCTCGATGAGCGCGGTGAGGACGTTCTGCTCGAGTGCCGCCACGATCAGCAGCACGATGTCCGCGCCGTGGGCCCGCGCCTCCCAGATCTGGTACGGCGTGACGATGAAGTCCTTGCGGAGCACCGGGATGTCCACCGCTGACCGCACGGCGTCGAGGTCCGCGAGGCTGCCACCAAAGCGTCGCTCTTCCGTGAGGACCGAGACGGCGGAGGCTCCGCCCGCCTCGTACTCGCCGGCCAGCCACGCGGGGTCGGGTATCTGCGCCAGGGCCCCCTTGGAGGGACTCGAGCGCTTCACCTCAGAGATGATCTTCACTGCCTCGCGGTCGCGGAAGATCGCGAGCGCGTCACGTGGGGAACGGGTCTGGGCGGCACGTTCCTTCAGTTGGTCGAGAGACACCCGCGCCATTCGGCCGGCGACGTCCTCGCGCACGCCAGCGACGATACTCTCCAGAACGCTCATCGTGGGGCGGTCAGTCCGTGTACCAGTCGCGCGCCGCACTCACCTGGGTGGGCTGGCCCATCCCGAGGCGGCGCATCACGGCGCCGGCCACGAGGCCACCTACCGCGATGACGAGCCCGGCGATGAGGACCGGTGCCCGGTCCACGGCGAAGCCGATCCCCGCCACGAGTACGCCGGCCACCAGCAGCCAGACAAGGGTCCAGGACGCCGTCGTGCGTCCGTGGTTCACCGGGGCCGCTCCGCGCGGCGCGATGTAGGTCAGCTCAGTCATGGTCCCCTCCTTGGCTTCCCAGCCTACCGCCATTTTCCGAGGGGTCCTCCCCACGCCCGATCGCGTCCCAGTCGTCCATCGCCCGCGTTCGCACGTCCCCGTCCGCGCGAGTGCGTTCGAAACGCGAGGGCGCGTCCTCCCGGCCCCCCAGTGCCGCAACCGCCGTCCCCGCCGCGGCGCCGAGCACGAGGGCCATGATTCCGATCCAGGCAGGAGCGTGCCGCGTGATCGCGTCCCCGCTCCAGCCGAGGCCGGTCGCCGCCACGGCCGCCTCCCAGATGAGGGACGTAGGATCGGCCACCGCGGTTGCTGCAACCACCGCCGCCGCCACGGCCAGCACTGCTGCCAGTCCGCCGACCACGCGGGCGAGGACCCGGCTGGCAAGGAGGAGTGAGGCGGCAGCTGCCAGCAACACTAGGCCGGCAGCCCCCACCACGGGCACGGAACCCCCCGTCACGGTGAGCGGGACCTCGCCGGTGACGGTGG
>JAAZBW010000419.1 GCA_012513625.1 Actinomycetales bacterium
AGGGCGCGATCGACACGCTCCAGCCGTACATCGACGAGGGCACCCTCGTGGTGAAGTCCGGCCAGACCACGATCGAGCAGGCGGCCATCCAGCGCTGGCTGCAGGAGACTGCCCAGCAGCGCATGGAAAACCTCCTCACCTCCGCCTACTCCGACGGCTCGGAGATCCACGGCGTGCTGTCCCCGTATGACGGCATCTCCCGCGGCATCATCACCGCGCTCCAGCGCGCCGGCTACGAGACCCCGGACTTCCCGCCCGTGACCGGTCAGGATGCCGAGATCGCCTCCATCAAGCTGATCAACGATGGCTACCAGTTCTCCACCATCTTCAAGGACACCCGCAAGCTGGCCCAGGAGGCCGTGAGCGTGGGAATCGCCGTCCTGCAGGGTGAGGAGCCGCAGGCCTCGGAGAACTCCGTGCTTGATACCACCACGTATGACAACGGCGTGTTCGTGGTCCCGTCCTTCCTCCTCCAGTCGGACATCGTCTACGAGAACAACATCCAGGAGCTCCTGGTCGACTCCGGTTACTGGACCGAGGAGCAGGTCGAGTCCGGCGTCGCCTGATCCGGATAACACCCCACGGTGTGGCCGGGAGCCCGCTCCTGCGGCGTTCCCGGCCACACCCCGATCCCCACGAGGAGACATGAGCGAGACGATCGCCGAGCCGAGGCTCGACACAGTCCTGGAGATGCAGCACATCACCAAGGAGTTCCCGGGCGTCAGGGCGCTCGATGATGTCACCCTGCACGTGGAGCGTGGGGAAATCCACGCCATCTGCGGCGAAAACGGCGCGGGGAAGTCCACCCTCATGAAGGTGCTCTCCGGGGTCCACCCGCATGGCACCTACGAGGGCGAGATCCTCCTCGAGGGTGAGCCGGTGCGATTCAACTCGATCAAGGATTCCGAGAAGAAGGGGATCGTGATCATCCACCAGGAGCTCGCCCTCTCCCCCTACCTCTCCATCGCAGAAAACATCTTCCTCGGCAACGAGATCCGCCGGGGTCCCTTCATCAACTGGGACGAGACCCGCGAGCGCGCCATCGAACTCCTCGGCCGCGTGGAGCTCAATGAGAATCCCATGACCCCCGTCAACCAGATCGGCGTGGGCAAGCAGCAGCTGGTGGAGATCGCGAAGGCGATGTCCAAGGACGCGAAACTCCTCATCCTGGACGAGCCCACTGCCGAACTCAATGACTCGGACTCGGAACACCTCCTCAACCTGCTGCGGCGGCTGCGGCAGCGGGGCATCACCTGCATCATCATCAGCCACAAGCTGGGCGAGATCGAGAGCATCGCGGACACCGTCACCATCATTCGCGACGGCACCACGGTGGACTGGTTCTCGATGCAGGAGCCGGACGCCAACCAGTCCCGGATGATCCGCTCGATGGTGGGCCGGCCGCTGGACAAGCGGTACCCGGACCACACCCCCAACGTTGGGGAGGAAATCTTCCGCGTGGAGGACTGGACGGTCCGCCATCCCACCCAGTCCGACCGGATCGTGGTGAAGAAGGCGAACCTCTCAGTCCACCGTGGAGAGATCGTGGGCATCGCGGGCCTCATGGGCTCCGGCCGCACCGAACTCTGCCGTTCCATTTTCGGCCACAGCTGGGGCCACAGGCTGGGCGGCACCGCCTATCTGAACGGCGGGGAGGTGGACCTCTCCTCCGTGGGGCGCGCGCTCGATGCGGGCATCGCCTACGCGTCCGAGGACCGTAAGGTCTTCGGACTGAACCTCATCCAGGACATCCGCATCAACATCTCCTCGGCCGCGATGAAGAAGGTGGCGCCCAAGGGCTTCATCAACGTGAACGAGGAACTCCACGTGGCCGAGCAGTACCGCCGGGACATGCGCATCAAGACGCCGTCCGTCCTGAACACGGTGGGTTCACTCTCTGGTGGCAACCAGCAGAAGGTTGCCCTCTCCAAGTGGCTCTACACGGACCCGCAGGTCCTCATCCTCGACGAGCCCACCCGCGGCATCGACGTGGGCGCCAAGTTCGAGATCTACACCATCATCAACAAGCTCGCAGAGCAGGGCCGTGGAGTGCTCGTCATCTCCTCCGAGCTCCCCGAACTCCTCGGGATCTGCGATCGCATCTACACCCTGTCGGCCGGCCGGATCACCGGCTGCCTCGATGCCGATACCGCCACCCAGGAGAGCCTCATGCACCTGATGACCCTTGAGGAAGAGGACTGACATGACGAACCCGCTGAACGCGCCCGTGGTTCCGGCGGAGCAGGAACCCGTCGAGACCGAGATGCCACGCGAGGCCCAGGCCCGGAAGAGGTCCCTCGGTCAGCTGCTCTCGAACAACCTACGGTCCTCCGGGATCGCGCTCGCGTTCGTGGCGATCGTGGGACTGTTCACCTTCCTCACGAACGGCATGCTGCTCTCCCCGGGCAACGTCACGAACATCATCCTCCAGTACTCCTACGTGCTAATCCTCGCCATCGGCATGCTGATCGTGATCATCGCCGCGCACATCGACCTCTCCGTGGGATCGCTGCTCGGCCTCACGGGCGCCGTGGCGGCCGTTGTGATCATCAGGGGTCAGATGCCCTGGTACGTGGGTGTGCTCGCCGCGCTCGCGGTGGGCCTCCTCGCCGGCGCCTGGCAGGGCTTCTGGGTAGCGATGGTGGGGATCCCGGCGTTCATCGTGACGCTCGGCGGCATGCTCATCTTCCGCGGCCTC
>JAAZBW010000420.1 GCA_012513625.1 Actinomycetales bacterium
CGCGCCACCGCTCACCGTCGGCCCAGGAGGCCTTCGGCCCCGCCACATAGGTGATCTCGTCGTGCCCCAGGTTCGCCAGGTGCTCGGCACCCAGGCCGGCACCGCGGCCGCCGTTGGTGAGCACACTCGGCAGACCGCCCACCTCCCGGTTGAGCACCACCACGGGACGCTGCTTCGCGATCCCGAGGATCCCAGCCGAGGACATTCGGGGACTGGTCAGGATCAGGCCCTCCACGCCGTCGATAATCCGGGCGATCCCCTGCTGTTCCCGTGCGCTCGACTCCCGCGTATCCACCACCAGCAACGTGTAGCCGGCCTCCTCGGCTGCCAACTCGGCGCCGCGGATGTTCTCCGTGAAGACGGGATTGCCGATGTCCGCCACCACCATGGCGAGCAGCCCCGTGCGCGGCTGGCCATCCGTGGAGATCGTGGGCGCCCGGCGGTAACCGAGCTCGCGGGCCGCCTCCCGCACCTTCGAAGCCGTGGCAACACTCACCCGGCCCGGCCGTGAGAGCGCCCGCGAGACCGTGGATGCCGCCACCCCGGCGAGGCGCGCGACGTCATAGATCGTCGGCTCCTTCTTCCCAGTCCCCGCGGCCTCATCCATCCCCCCACCGTAGGACGAACCGGGGGAAACCGGTGAAACTTCGCTACGTCGGGCGTGCGGCGTGCGGCGTGCGGCGTGCGGCGTCACCCCACCCTGGCTGGGCAGGCGGGCGTCCCCTCCGCGCCGAGCCGGGCCAGCAGTTCGACGACGGGCGCCCGCCCTTGGTCCCCGCCCTCCTCCCGGGCGCAGATCACCTGCGCGAGGTCCTGGTCCAGCCTCGCCTGCGTGGAGGGTGAGAGCACCCAGCCGAGCGGCGCCGTGATGCCGGGGCCATTCACGCCGGGGCGGATCACCACCACGTGCCCGCTGCCAAACCGCGCATCCGCCGCCTGCAGCAGCGCCGTCTCCCCCACCGCCACCTGTCCGGCGCGCTGCAGGATACTCGCGATTGGTGCGCCCAACTCTCGCGGCCGGTTGGTATTTGATTCTTCGAGCTGGTCCTCGAACCCGCTCGGCAGAAACACCAGCCACGGCTCGATCATGACGCCTCCGCTACCGGCCCCCGCGCCCTCGTCCGCCGCGACTTCGTCGTTCACAACCGCCGCGTTGTGCGCGTCCACGCGCTCCTCAATGGCGTCCCACACCTGCAGCACCCCGAGCAGCGCAGTGTTCTCGTAGATCCCGCCGTCCGCGAGGTACAGCACGTCCGGCGCAACCCCCGACGACGCCGTGTCTCGCCTCACCGCCCCCGTGGGGGAGACGTAGGGGAACCGTGCCGAGAGGAAGGCGGCCGTCACGGCCGGAAGGTCCGCAGGCTCGCCCGGTATGGGCTCCCCGTCCGCCGTCTCCCGTCCCCAGGTCTGCGGATCCACCAGCCCGGCGAGCAGATCGTGCGAGGCCGTCAGCGCGTACGACGAACCCGCGCCCTCGGCACCCGCACCCTCGGCACCCGCGGAAGCTCCGACGTCGCCCACCCGGTTCGCGCAGCCGTTGCCGGGAGGCACGGTGCCGGACCATGAGGTGGTGAAGCCGCGGCAACCGTCGTTGATCGAGGCGGCCAGCAGCAGAACGCCCGGCTGCACCCGGGCCGGCTCCTCAGACCCTCGCCCCGGTGGGACCTCGGACGCCCAGGCCGAGCCGATCTGCGAAGCGGGCACTGGCGCCTCCGGATCCCGGGATCCGCCCGCCGTCAGCACCGCCGCGTTTGTCATCCACACGCGCTCGTGCACCTCGGCGCGATCCTGCCAGAGGTGCGCCGCCGGAAACCAGGACTGCGGCAGGTCCCGGAAGAACATGGCGGCGATGTTGGCCGCGAGCGCCTCGTCCCGGGACATCTCGCGCAGCGCTGGCAGGGACGCCTGCTCCGGCTCCGTCAGCAGCCGCACCGTTCCGCCCACCGAGCCGCCGGACGCCCCCGCGAGCGCGAACAGGTTTGATGCGCACTCCGCCTCTGGCACCACGCCGCCCAGGGGGCTGAACAGCGCGTCCATCGCCGCGCCCGTCCAGTACGCGGCGCGGATCCCGCCTCCCGGACTTGCCACGAGGATCAACGGCGCTGTTCGCACGCCGTCGACGTCCCGCACACATCCGGCACCCTCGGCCGTGTGCACATCGATCCACGCGCCGATCGCCTCCCCCAGCGTGGGCCCCGTCCCGGCGGCCGGGGGCTGGGAGAGCGCGGCGTCGATTGCGCCTGCCTGGCTGCGCGCGTCGTCGACGGCGAGCGGCTGGGTGCGCGCGTCGTGGTACCCCGCCGGGCCACCCATCCCTGAGGACACGAGCCAGACCAGCAGGAGGTAGCCGAGCCACGAGGGGCGGCCGCCCCGAATCCTGAGGTACCCGAGTGCCTCCAAGGACGGCGTGCGAAGGGACGCCTGCGTGAGGAGTGCGATCAGGAGCGCCGCCACGCTGAAGGTCACGGCGACCACGCCCGTGGTCCCGAGGGCCGGGCCCACGCTCTCCGGGAAACGCGCCAGCTGCACCGGTAGGACCAGCAGGAGCGCCACGCCGACGACGATGGCGAGGCCGGCTGCCCAGCGCCTTTCCCGCAACCGCCCCAGCAGCCGGGTGGCCATCAGATTCAGCCGTTGGGCCCGCCGCGTGGGACGCGGGATCGCCCGCACTAGGGTCCGCACCCCCTCCACCACCAGCGGGGTTAGCACCGCGCCCGCGATGCTGGCTCCAAGGAAGAGAGGGTAGAGATCGCGATGCTCGGCCGAGGAGTGGACGTTCAGGAGGACCGCCGGCAGGGCGGCCCGGGTCAGTCCGAGGGAGGCTGCGATCAACACCGTCACGGCGAGCGAGGTGGCGATCGTATTCTGGCGGCGGGAACCAAATGGCTGGAGCGGCAAAGCCGGAGGCAGCGCCACCTTGGCGGCCACGACGCCCTGGTCCCGGGCCATGGACCACCGCGCGAGCAGGCCGGCCACCGTCACGGCGGCGGGCACCGCCACCCAGGCCATGGCCGCGGCGTTGAACTGATCCGCCCGCCACAGGCCGAGGGCGACCGCCGCCGAGAGGGCCGCGCCCACGAGCACGGGCCACCACCAGCGCATCGCCGGGCTGAGCTCGCGCGGTGCGGAGGAGGGTGCCGGCGCTGTGGAAATGCGGACGGCCATCCACACCGCGAGCGCGAGCAGGAACGGCCCGGCCAGGAACATCGCGCGTTGGCCCAGACTGAGGCGGACCACGCTCGCAGCCGCCGCACCCGCCTCGGGCGGCGGAGCAAAGCCCTCGATTCCGGCCCGCAGGATGTCCGGCAACTGCGTGAGGGCGCTGCCGCCCGGCAGGGCCATGAGCACCACGAACAGGGCCACCACCACGGTGATGCCCAGCACCCGGGACCATGGCGGCCGTTCCTCGAGCGGACCCGAGGAGCCCGTGGCCACGAAGCGTCGCTGCTTCCGGGCCGTGCGCACAGCGGACCCGAGCCGGTCCCAGAGGCGCAGCACCGCCACCACCGCGATCAGCGCGATGAACAGCCACTTCACCATGGACAGGACGCTGATGACGTTGAACGCCCACGAATTCTGGAGCGGCGCGAACCAGGTGACCGCAAGCGCCACCCCGGTCTCCAGGAGGTCGAACACGGCGTAGCCCCAGACCATCGTCCGCGCATCCGGGCCCACCCGAACCAGATCGCGCCCGCGCCGCCACCAGCGAGGACCATGGGACGCGGCGTGGCGGGCAGGAGATACCGCATCGAGGCGCGCCGGCACTCCCAGCCACACCAGCAGCATGTAGAGCAGGCGGGCGAGGGCGAACACAAAGAAGATGTCGATCACGTGGAACCACACGAGGAGGCTCTGGACCAGGCCAGCATCGGGGCCTTCGCGCACCAGGAACGCCGCAGCCAGGTCCGATTCGGTCCACCCCCAGATCCCGTTCTGCGGCTGGAACCGCGGCATCGTGAACGGGTCCGCGGTGAATCCGGAGACCTGCGTGCCGCCGGGCAGCCGCGTGAGGCTGAGGAGGCGCTGGATCTCCCCGAACGCGATGAAGGCGAACGCCGCATACCCGGCCGCCATCTCGGTCAGGGTCCGTCGCCACTGCATCTTGGACCGGATCGCGGGCCACACCCACGCCCCAGGATTCGTTCTCGCCATCTCGCACCTCCCCACGGTGGGACGACCGAGCCGGGCGCCACCTCTGCCGCCCGCCTCAGAGGTGGGAGAAGGCTACTCCCTCATGCCCTCCGCCTCCTGCCGGAGCCGCGGCACGTCCAACAGCGCGGTCCAGCGGCGCCCGGAGTCCACCACGCCCTCCTTCTTCCACCGGCTCATCACGCGCGAGACGGATTCCGGCGTGGACCGCGCCAGCCCGGCGAGGTCCACCCGTGAGAGCGGCACCTCGAGCAGCACGCCGTCCCGGCCACGATCGTCGCCGAGCTTGTCCGCGAGCCGGAGCAACGCCGTCGCCACGCGCTGGGGAACGGACCCGGAGGTCTGGCCGATGTCCGACTGGGCGCGCGTGAGGCGGGCAGAGACGTCATCGAGCACGCGCAACGCCACTCCCGGCTCCTCCGCCAGGACCGTGCGGAAATCCCCCTGCCCGATCCGCAACGCGCATGTACCCACCAGCGCGGAGGCCGACTGCTGGAAGTACGGCTCCCCCAGCGCCCCCATGGCGCCGAACAGCTCGCCCGGCACGAGGATGTCCGTGACCGTTTCCGTGCCCTCGGGAGTGCTCTGCGAGAGCTTCACCCGGCCCTCGGCCACCACATACAGCGCATCCGCAGGGTCACCGGCATGGTAAATGCGCTGGTCAGGAGCGTAGGTGCGGGCGTGCATCCGCGCATCGACGCGGTCGAGTGCCTCCTCGTCCATGCCCTGGAAGTACGGCGCGCGCCCCAGCACATACATCCGCACGGGCCGCGGGCACTCGTGCGGCAGCGTGATCTCCTGCAGGGGGATGGACCGCCGCGCGCCCTGGGTGAGCGCACTCGCCGGGTTCGCCGACGACGGGACCCGGCCTGCGTCGTCGGGCCGCCGTGAGCGGTCGGTGCCTGCCGACGACGGGACCCGGCCTGCGTCGTCGGGCCGCGATACGGGGGTGGTCATCGACTCAGGCTAACCCGGCGGGCCCACGCACCCGAGGGTGTGGCGTGCCGCACAGCGCGCCGTGCGGCTGATTGACGCCCGTCATGTGACTGGAGCGCGGACTTTCCTACTGTGGAGGCACACAGAGGGGAACAGCCCCTGAAGCAGCACCGAGAGGAACCGCAATGACCACCGCTCCCGCCGCCACCACCCGCTCCATCTTCCGTGCCGAGGGCTTCAGCTGCCCCTCCTGCGTGGGCAAGATCGAGAAGCAGGTAGGCCGTATCGACGGCGTCTCCGCCGTTGACGTGAAGTTCGCCTCCGGGCGCGTCGAGGTGGAGCACGCCCCGAGCGTGTCCACCGACTCGATCGTGGAGGCCATCAGCAAGGCCGGCTACACCTCCAAGCTCTCGGCGTTCTAGGCCCGGCGCATGCCCCCGATACGCCGACCCGCCCCATCCGTCGACTGTGTGCCGTAGACCGACCCAATCCGTCGACTGTGTGCCGTAGGCCAGGTTCTCTGGTCTACGGCACACAGTCGGCGTAGACCGAGAAACCCCGAACCCCAACGAAAGGCCTCCACCTCCCATGAACTCCCTGACCCGTTGGCTGCGTGGCCCATGGGGGAACCCGATTATCGCGGGTTTCCTCATCCTCGTGGCGGCCGCGTTCTCGCTCTCCGTGGGCGTGAACCCGTTCTCGGGCGGCCACGCCGAGGGCCATGGCGGAATCGGCCTCGCCGGCCTCGCCTTCGACGGCCCCATGGCGCTGCTTCTCTCCGACCTGTTCATGATTGCCGCGGCGCTCGTGGCCGGGATCCCGATCATCATCAAGGCGGTGCGCGCGCTCGCCGTGAAGGTGATCGCGATCGACCTGCTCGTCTCTATCGCCGCCGTCGGCGCGCTCGTGATCGGCGAGTACTGGGAGGCCGCGGCTGTCACATTCCTGTTCTCGATCGGGCACGCGCTCGAGGCGCGCACCATGAACAAGACCCGCTCCGCGCTCGCGGAACTCGTGGCCGTGGCGCCCGATGTGGCGGTGGTCCTGCGCGATGGACACCAGCACGAGGTCCCCGCAGGGCAGGTGGAGCCCGGTGAGACCGTGCTCGTGAAGAACGGTGCCAAGGTGCCGGTGGATGGCGTGGTGATCGGAGGCACCGGCGCTCTCGACGAGGCCTCCATCACCGGCGAGTCCATCCCCGTGGACAAGGAAGAGGGCGATCAGGTGTTCGCCGGAACCGTTTCCCACGGCGGATTCCTCCAGGTCAGGGCAGTGGGGATCGGCGCGGACACCACGCTCGCCCGCATCATCCACCGCGTTGAGGAGGCGCAGGACGCCAAGGCGCGCACCCAGACCTTCATGGAGAAGTTCTCCACCTGGTACACGCCCGGCATCATCCTGCTCGCGGCCGTCACCGGCATCATTACTGGCGATGTGGTGCTCGCCCTCACCCTGCTGGTGATCGGCTGCCCCGGCGCCCTCGTGATCTCGATTCCGGTGGCCATCGTGGCCGGCATCGGCCGCGGCGCCCGCGACGGCATCCTCATCAAGGGCGGCGAATACCTCGAAACCTCCGCCCGCATCTCCGCCGTGGCGCTGGACAAGACCGGCACCCTCACCGAGGGCCGCCCCCACCTCACGGACGTGGTGGCACTCGATCCCGAGATGAACCGCGCAGAGGTCCTGCGCTGGGCCGCCCGCGCCGAGGCCGGCTCCGAGCACCCGCTCGCCCGCCCGATCGTGGAGGCCGCCCAGGCCGAGCGCCTCGAGATCGCGGGCCTGCCCGAGCACACCGAGCCCGTTCCCGGCAAGGGGATCGTGGCCGTGGTGGACGGCCGCCGCGTGGCCGTGGGCAACCTCCCACTGCTGGCCGCCGAAGACATTTCCGAGGACGGCGCCGCCGCCGAGGTGGACCGCCTCGCCGGCCAGGGACGCACCCCGATGGTGGTGGCGCTGGACGGCCGGGTCATCGGTGTGGTGGCCGTGGCGGACCGGATTCGCGACGACGCCCGCAAGATGGTGGACGGCCTCCACGCAGCGGGAGTGAAGCGCGTTGTGATGCTGACCGGGGACGCGCAGCGGGTGGCCGATGCCGTGGCCCGCGAGGCGGGTGTGGACGAGGTGCGCGCCCAGCTCCTTCCGGAGGACAAGCTGGACGTGGTGCTGGACCTGCAACGCCAGGGCCACACCGTGGCCATGGTGGGCGACGGCGTGAACGACGCCCCCGCCCTCGCCACCGCCGATATCGGCGTGGCCATGGGTGCCGCCGGCACCGGCGTGGCAATCGAGACCGCGGACATCGCGCTCATGAAGGACGATCTGCTGAAGCTCCCGCAGGCCATCGGCCTCGCGCGTAGCACCGTGGCCGTCATGCGGCAGAACATCGCGATCGCACTGGTCACAGTGGTGGCACTGCTGGGGGGCGTCTTCGCCGGTGGCGTGACCATGGCCGTGGGGATGCTGGTCCACGAGGGCTCCGTACTGCTGGTGATCGTGAACGCGATGCGCCTCATGCGCCGCCGGAAGGATCCCCGTACCGTCACCGCTCCCGCGAGCACCGAGTCCGTCCTGGAAGAGACAGACAGCCAGGCGACCGTGGCACGCCGCTAGCCCGGCACACGGTCCCAGGCCGCTAACCCGGCACGCTGTCCCAGGCCGCTAACCCGGCACGCGGTCCCAGGCTGCGAGCCCGGCACACTGGTTCCATCGGATGGGGCGCCCCCAGAGCATCGGGGGCGCCCCATCCGCCCGCCCGTGGGTAAGCCGGCTTGCCACCCGAGCCCCGAGCGCCGCGGGGCTCGGCGTCAGCCCGAGTGGGCCCGAGCGCCCGCCCCGCGAAAATCAATGGGTGGCATGTTAGGGGTCTGGCTCCTAACATGCCACCCATTGAGGTGACGGGAAGTCGCAGTCGGCGTGGGGGATGCCTCGAGGCCGGCGTTGAGGAGTGGGTACTCGGTCCCTCGCGGCGGACACTCCTTCGGCGAGAGAATAGGTGGCACCACCGTCCGGGGGGACAACTCCATGAGCACCACGACCGATTCCGCCACGCACTCGTCCGACTCCGCCATCCCCGGCCCGGCAACCCGGACCGCCACGGCCCTGCGTTGGCTCCCACCGGCCGCCATTATCGCGGCCCTGGCCGCAGGCCTCGCTCTCACCCAGCCGCTCGGCCCGATCAGCACCGCCCAGGCGTTCGCCGCCATGGCCCTCTCCCTCACGGCGGGATTCTTCTCCGTCCTCCTCGCCCCGAGCCGCTGGCTCCTCCTCGTCGGCCCCCTCCTCTTCATCTCCACCACCGAACTCACCCGGATCGGCTCCACCAGCCCCACCACCGGCGTACCAGAACTCGGCTCCTCCCTCGGAGTCGTTGCCTTCGCGGTGGGCCGCGTCATCCCGTACGCCCTGCTCATCGGCCCGATGCTGCTCGGAATCGCGCTGGGGTTCGAGACGGCGGGACATCTCGCGCGTCGTCGTCGCCCCGGAATCCCAACCCCACGCCCACTGAGGGCGCCCGGATGGCTGGCCACGGCGCTCCTCGCGGGACTCCTCGCGTGGCTCGTGATCGCGATGGCGCGGCCCGCGAGCACTCCCCCCATCCTCGGCGCGGATGGAGAACCCCTCCCCAACAGCATTGCCGAACTCACCGCCGTGGAACTGGGCGGGCACGAGCAGGCGCTCATGATCCGCGGCCGGAGCGCGGACAATCCGGTGCTGCTGTACCTGCACGGCGGGCCCGGCGGCACGGACATCGGGGCCATGCGGCGGGACACCGGGCTGGAGGAGAGCTTCGTGGTGGTGACCTGGGACCAGCGCGGTTCCGGCCGCTCGACGGCGGCGCTTGAGCCACGCGAAACGCTCACCGTGGAGCAACTCGTGGCGGACACGATCGAGCTCGCCGAGTACCTGTGCGAGCGGTTCGGTGAGGAGCGGATCTACCTGGTGGGGCAGTCGTGGGGGTCGCTGCTGGCGGTGCTCACGGCGGAGGAGCGGCCGGACCTGTTCGCAGCCGTGGTCGGTGTGGGACAGATTGTCTCGATCCCCGAGACCGACCGCGCCTTCTGGGAGGACTCACTCGCCTGGGCGGAGGACTCGGGAAACGTGGCGCTCGCGGAGCAGCTGCGGGCGAACGGGCCGCCGCCGTACGAGGACGTGGGGTTGTACGCGCACGCGGCAAGCACGGAGCACCAGTGGAATCCGTACCCGGAGTTCAATCCGAACAACGAGATGCCGGCCATCCTTTTCGTGCCCGAGTACACCTTCATGGATCGCGTGAACGCGTTCCGCGGATTTCTGGAGGCCGCGGCGGTGCTGTACCCGCAGGCGCAGTCCGTGGACCTGCGCGTGGATGCCCCCGGGTTGGAGTTGCCGTACGTGATGGTGCTCGGTGAGTATGAGGCGCGTGGGCGGGTGGAGCCGGCGCAGGAGTGGTTTGGCTCGCTCGCGGCTCCCCTGAAGTTGAAGTTCGAGTTCGACGCCGCCGGCCACCGCGCCAACTTCGACCAGCCCGCGGATTTTGCGGCCGTGATGCAGGAGTTGATC
>JAAZBW010000421.1 GCA_012513625.1 Actinomycetales bacterium
CGCATCCGGCAGATCTTCCTCAACCGCGTGTTCCTTGGCACCGAGAACGTGGGCCCCGAACTCTCGATCGCCTTTTCTGTGGCGGAGATGCGGAACGGGCAGCCCGGCGTAGTCTCGGAGAACCACCGGGTGTACCGCGCGCTCCTCGAGGAAGTGCGTGGTGCCCAGGAGGAGGGCGCGCTCACGCGGGGGACCGAGGCCGGCACCCTCACCGAGGGCCTGCTCTACGCCGCCGTGGGCATCATCCAGGTATGGCGGCTCTCCGGAGGTGAGCTCCCCGCCCGGGAAATCGCCGAGCGCCACATCGAGGCCATCGTGACGCTGTTACGGCCATAGACCCTTACGGCTTCGCGGTGCCCTTGGGGCGCCGGGAGCGGTAGAGCCAGCCGGAGCGCTCCGAACCGTCCGCGAGCGCCTCGGGGTCCTCGCGCTCCTTCCAGCTCTCGAGTGTCCGCAGCCGCTCCGCCTCCTCCTCTGAACGCTGCCGGCGCACGATCTCCCGGGCCCGTGCGAGCGCGGCCGCCATCTCGTCGAAGAGGTGGTCGCGCCGGCCCACCGCCGCGAGGAGCCCGAGCCGTTCCACGAGTGGGCGGTGCGTGGGGCTGAGCCCCTTGATGAGCACCTCCATGCCCTTGTCCTGCAGCATCGTCACGATCTCGGAAATCCCGCGCGCACCGGTCGCGTCCATTACTCCCACGCGTGAGAGGCGGAGTATCACCACGCGGACCCCGGTGAGGCGTCCAGCCTCCGTGAGCAGCCTGTCCGAGACGGCGAAGAACATGGCACCATCCAGCCGCAGGATCGCGATGGAGGAGTCTTCCTCGTGCTTTTCTCCGGGGATCTCCTCCCGGTAGATCCCCGAGCGGGAGGAGAGCTTGCGGAGCATCAGGACCACGGCCACGAGCACACCGAGAGCGATGGCCCAGAGCAGATCCAGCGCGATCGTGACGGCGGCGGTAAGCACGAACACGCTCGCATCGGAGCGTGTGGACCGCATGACGGCCTTCACGGTGGATTTGCTGGTCATGCGCAGTGCCGTGACCATGAGCACTCCGGCGAGCGCCGAGAGCGGAATGCGGGATACGGCCCCCGAGGCGAGGGCCACCACGCCGAGCAGTAGCACGGCATGGAGCATGGGGGAGAGCCGGGAGCGCCCTCCGGAGCGGATATTCACCGCGGTGCGCGCAATGGCCCCGGTGGCGGGCATACCGCCGAACACGCCAGCAGCGATGTTGGCGAGGCCCTGGCCGAAGAGTTCGCGGTCCGGCTGGTATGTGCCGCCTGCCACCATGCCTGCAGCCACGCGGGCCGCAAGGAGCGACTCGATCGCCGCGAGGAGCGCCACGGCTGCCGCCGGGATCAGTAGCTCCTGGAGGAGGGGAAGTGTGAAGGAGGGAATGTGGGGGATCGGGAGCGTGGATGGGATCTCCCCGATCCGGGGAACATCCAGACGGAGCAACTCCGCGATCAGGGTGGCGACGATGACCCCGATCAGCGAGCCCGGCAGCGCCCGGTGCAGCCGGGGCGCGAGGATGGTGACCGCCACCACCAGCATGGCGAGCCCGAGCGTCACCACGGCCGTTCCCCAGGTGGATTCCAGGATCGCGAGCCCCGAGGCCACCACGGTGTTGAGCGCCGGATCCGCCGTCACTCCGAGGGCGGAGGGGATCTGTTGCAGGAAGATGATGGTGGCAATACCGAGCGTGAAGCCCTCCACCACGGGCCACGGGATGAGTGAGATCGAGCGGCCGAGCCCGAGCAGGCCTCCCACCAGCACCATGATCCCTGCCATCACTGAGAGGAGCGGGACCACCTCGGCCCCGTAGGTGGCCACGAGCGGCGCGAGTACCACCACCATGGCGCCCGTGGGACCCGAGACCTGCAGGTGCGAACCACCGAAGATGGCTGCCACTGCGCCCGCCACGATCGCCGTGACGATCCCGGGTGCGGCCCCGAGGCCGGAGGAGATTCCGAACGCGAGCGCGAGGGGAAGCGCCACGATTCCCACCGTGATGCCGGCGAGAATGTCGCCCTTCCAGTGCCGCTGGACCATGGTGAGGTCCTCGCGGACGGGCAGGAGGGAGCGGAGGTGCGAACGGGTATTCACGGGCTTCGATTCAACGAGGGGACGGCTGGCTGGATCGCGTCGGCGACCTTTTCACGTTAGCAGAGCGCGCAGAGAAGGCTCCCAGCCCGAACCCGTTGCGCCGCGTCCGGCCCGGGAGCGGCCCCCGCGGGTCCGCCCTCAACGCCTATTCCACACGTGCACGCGCCACCGCGCGTCTCCGGATCGCGGCCGCCAGTCGGGGTCGGAATGCGCCTCGTCCCGTTCCCACTCCCGCAGCTCGATGTCCGGGGCCCGGACTACACGAGCCTCCCGGGAGGAGGCATCCAGGTCCAGCTGGGAGACCACCAGCAGGTCCGCGTGCGCGAGTGCCTCCCGGTAGATTTGGCCGCCGCCTACGATCCACACGAGGTCCCCGCCCTCGGAGTTCCGGGCGAGGGTGAGCGCATCCTCCAGGGAGCCCACCACGTCCGCCCCATTGGCCTCGTAGCCACGCTGGCGGGTGATCACGATATTGCGCCGCCCGGGAAGCGCGCGCCCGAGCGCCTCCCAAGAGGCCCGGCCCATGATGACCGGGTGCCCAAGTGTCTGCTGCCTGAAGAACCGGAAATCGTCTGGCACATGCCACAGCATTTCGGTCCCGGTGCCGATCGCACCGTTCTGGTCCTCAGCCCAGATCATCCCGATACGCGAGCCCCTCACGAGGCAACCCCCTGCGGAAAACCGGTCCCCGCCGTCGCCCTCATACGGCCACGTCACCCACGAGGGCGGGGTGGTGCCGGTAATCGCGAGTGAAAATATGGTCCATCTCGTACTCGAACAGGCTCGGCGCCTTCACAAGGTCCAGCCAGCCGAACGGGAACGGGTCCCGGCTCGCCTGCTCGCGCGCCTGCTGGAGGTGGTTCGTGTAGAGGTGCACGTCCCCGCCCGTCCAGATGAACTCGCCGACCTCGAGCCCCACCTGTTGCGCCACCATGTGCGTGAGGAGGGCGTACGAGGCGATGTTGAACGGCACGCCGAGGAACAGATCGGCCGAGCGCTGGTACAGCTGGCACGAGAGTTTCCCCTCCGCCACGTAGAACTGGAAGAACGCGTGGCACGGCTGCAGCGCCATCCGGTCCAGGTCCGCCACGTTCCAGGCGGAGACGATCATCCGGCGCGAGTCCGGGTCCTGCCGCAGCTGTTCGAGCACGTTGGAGACCTGATCGATGTGACGGCCGTCCGGGGTGGGCCAGCTGCGCCACTGGTAGCCGTAGACCGGTCCGAGCTCGCCGTCCGGACCCGCCCACTCATCCCAGATCGTGATGCCACGCTCCTGCAGCCACGTGGCATTCGTCTCTCCGCG
>JAAZBW010000422.1 GCA_012513625.1 Actinomycetales bacterium
TCCCCGCGCGGGTGAGCGCGGGGTCACGGACCACCACGTCGCCCAGGATCTCGTCCATCCGCCACATCATGCCCTCCGGGATCTCCACGCCCGAGGCGGCCACGTTCTCGGCCACCTGCTCGGGACGCGAGGCTCCGATGATCGCCGCCGCGATGTCCCGGCGCTGCAGCACCCACGCCACCGCGAGCTGCGCCATGGTGAGACCCAGCTCGTCCGCAGTGGGCTTCAGCAGCTGCACGCGCTTCAGGAGTTCCTCGTTGTCCGTGAATCGCTGGATCATGCGCGCGCCGCCCTTGGCGTCCGTACCGCGCGAGCCCTCCGGCGCGGGTTGCCCGGGCAGGTACTTGCCGGTCAAAATTCCCTGAGCCACGGGGGAGAAGACCACCTGTGCCATGCCGAGGTGCTCGCACATGGGCACCACCTCGTCCTCGATGATCCGCCAGAGCATCGAGTACTGCGGTTGGTTGGAGATGAGCTGCACGCCGAGGTGGCGCGCCATGCCATGGGCGGCCTGGATCTGGTCTGCGGTCCACTCGGAAACGCCGATGTAGTGGGCCTTGCCCTGCTTCACCACGTCCGCGAATGCCTGCATGGTTTCCTCGAGCGGCGTCTCCACGTCGTAACGGTGCGCCTGGTAGACGTCCACGTAGTCCATGCCGAGCCTCGTCAGTGAGCCGTCGATCGACTCCATGATGTGCTTGCGGGAGAGCCCCACATCGTTCGGTCCCTTGGGGCCGGTCGGCCAATACACCTTGGTGAGCACCACGAGCGATTCGCGGCGCTCCCCGGCGAGTCCCTCGCCCATAACCTTCTCGGCCTCACCGTTCGCGTAGACATCGGCGGTGTCGAACGTGGTGATCCCCTGGTCCAGGGCGGCGCGAATACACCTGATCGCCGTGTCCTTCTCCACCTGCGAGCCGTGAGTGAGCCAGTTCCCGTAGATAATCTCGCTGACCTTCAGGCCACTGTGCCCGAGGTTCCGCTGTCCCACCATTGCGCGCTCCTTTTCGGTGATCGTTGCTCCGTCCAGCCTAGTGGGGCAGCCACTCCTCCGGCTCGACGACGAAGCTCACCTTCCGCCGTTCTGGTCGCCTCCAGCGAGCACGGGTGTCGGAAGGGGTGGGCGAAGCGGGACCAACCGGGGCGGTTCCCCCGCCTAGCCGGCGAGCGGCGTGAGGCGGTCCTGCGGCCACTCGCCGCGGCGGACCTGGGGCTTCGGCATCCGCCAGCGCCGTACCTGGAAGGCACGCTGGAACCCGTAGAAGGTGGTGCCCTTCGGGATGTCCTCCGCGGGGAAGTACTTCTGGGCCAACCTGTGCATGCGCACCGAGGCGACAATCGCGTGGCCGAGCCCCAGGAAGATCGTGGCGTACATCAGCATCGTGGAATACACGTACAGCTCGGGCTGCCCGGCCATGCCGAGCACCAACACGATTGCCATCAGCGCCAGCGCGAGCGGCATGAACAGCTCGCCGAAGTTGAAGCCGGCATCGATGTAGTCGCGGGCGAAGCGGCGGACCGGGCCCCGGTCACGCACCGGCATGAACTGGTCGATCCCGTGTTCCATGGCGTGCTGCTGCCGCGCGTAGGCCTCATTGCGGACGCGGCGCTGGGTCTCCTTCGCCGCCTTGCGATCGTCCGCCACGAGGGGGCGGTGGCGCGCGGCCTGGGCCTCCTTGCGGCTGGGCGTGGCGCGGCCCTTGCCGGCGAAGGGTTCGGTCTCGGGTGTCAGGGACGCCGGCGCCTCGGCCCCGGTCTTCTTGCGGAACAGCACGCCGCCAATCCTACGGGACGCCAGAGGCGGTCCATCCCGCGGGTAACGTGGGGGCGTGATCACCATCGACGAACTCCGCGCCCGGGTGGACCAGGAATTCGAGCAGGTCCTCGCGGACCTGGAATCCCTCGTTCGCATTCCCTCCGTGTCCGCCGCCTCCTTCGACCAGTCCACGCTGGACGAGTCTGCAGCCGCGGTGGCGGCCCTGTTCGCAGGCGCGGGCGTCCAGGCGAGGGTGACCTCCAGCGAGACCCCCGACGGGAAGCCGGGGCGGCCGGCGGTGCTCGGCCACCGCGAGGGCGAGGATGGCGCGCCGGTGGTGTTGCTCTACGCCCACCACGATGTGCAGCCGGCCGGCGAGCCGGAGACGTGGGACCAGGAGGACCCCTTCGAGCCCGTGGTGCGCGGGGATCGCATGTTCGGCCGCGGCGCGGCAGATGACAAGGCGGGCGTGGTGGCCCACCTCGGCGCCATCCGGGCGCTCGGCGAGCACCTCCGGGCGGGAGTCCGCGTCTTCATCGAGGGCGAGGAGGAAGTGGGTTCTCCCTCGTTCGTCCCCTTCCTGAGGGAGCACCACGCCGACCTCGCCGCCGACCTCGCTCTCGTGCTGGACTCCACCAACTGGAAGGTGGGAACCCCGGCCCTCACCACCACGCTCCGCGGCCTCGTGGAGGCGCAGGTGGAGGTGCGGGTGCTCGAGCACGCCGTCCACTCCGGAATGTTCGGCGGACCGATCCTCGACGCCCCGACGCTCATGTGCCGGCTGCTCGCCACCCTCCACGACGAGGAGGGCAACGTGGCTATCGAGGGCCTGACGGGGTACGACGACGCCGCCCTTGAATACCCCGAGGAGGACTTCCGCCGGGACGCGGGCGTGCTCCCCGGCGTGGAGTTGGCGGGATCCGGCTCGCTCGCCTCGCGCCTCTGGACCCGCCCGGCGCTCTCGGTGATCGGCTTCGACTCAACCTCCGTGGCGCAGCGCTCCAACACCATCCAGCCCTCCTGCCGGGCGGCACTCTCGCTCCGGATCGCGCCCGGCGAGGACCCCGCCCGCGCGTATTCGCTCCTCGAACAGCACCTCGTGGCCCATGCCCCCCGCGGCGCGAGCGTGGAGTTGGTCCAGGGCGAACTCGGTCCCGCGTTCCGTTCCCCGGAGGACTCTGACTCCATGCGGCTCGCCCGCTGGGCCCTCACCACCGCGTGGGGCACGAACGCCGTCGAGACGGGGGTGGGAGGCTCGATCCCGTTCATCGCGGACCTCGCCGCGGAGTTTCCCGGCGCGGAGGTCCTGGTGACGGGGATCGAGGATCCGGACTCACGGGCGCACTCCGGCAACGAGTCCATCCACCTCGGCGAGCTCCGGGGCGCCATGTTTGCCGAGGCGCTCATGCTGGCCCGCCTCTCCGGCACGCTCGCGGAGGATCCTGGAGTGGGCGGGCGGTGAGCTACGCGGTGCTCTCCTCCTCGGCAGGGTCCGCGCTCTCCTCCTCGGTAGGGTCCGCCGAAGGATCCTCGCGCGGGGTCGGCGTCTCCTTCGGTCGGTCCTCGATATCGAAGAGAACCGTGCCGTCCGAGCCGACCGACGTGACCGTGAGCAGGACCTCGAACTCCTGTGGGGGATTGCCGGCCACGAATTCGCACACCATCTCGGTGCCAACCTCTGCCGGCAGATCGTCCGGGCAGGTCACCGCCGGGCGGGACCCCGTCTCCTCCTCGAACCGGTCCGCGACCTCCTCCGCCACGTCCGCGGCGGGAACCGGAGCCACCTCCGGGCTGCTACAGGCGGCGATCCCGGCCACAGCGACGGCGGTGGCGAGGAGGCGGATCGTACGATTCATGGGCCCCAGAATGCCATACCACGCCCAGGAAACGGGGTCCCTCGGCTCTCGGGAGGCGCGTTCGTGCGGATCCTGATCGCCACCACCCCCACGGCCACAGTTCCGGCCCACGCCTTTGCCGAGACGGTGAGGAGCGCCTGGTCCGACTGGAACCCGTCGGACCAGCTGACGTTCCTCACCTTCCCCCACGAGGGCCGTGGGGTCCTCGAATCGCTCGTGGACCTCGGGTTCACACCAAGGAGTGCGGGTGTCGGGGTGCGGGGTGGCCACCATGTGCTCGACGCCGGAACCCTCCTCGGAGATGAGCTGCTGACCGGAACGACGGCGCCGCTCGCCGAGGCCATCGGGTCCGCCCTCGACGCGGGCGCCGCCAGGATCTCTGTTGCCGTCCGCCCGCTCGCGGTGCATGACGGGGGTCGGGGGCTCCTCGAGTCGTTGTCCTCTCGCCACGGCTCGGTGCGTGGGGCGCGCGCGGCGCTCGGTGCGGTCCGGCTGGAACTGGTGGCGTCGTCGTCGCTCGCGCTGCTGGGACTGAATGGTGCTGGCGCGTCCCTCGCCACCGTCGTCGGGCCGGAGGAGGCACAGCGGATCGACAGAGGGATCGGCGAGTGGGCCGCCGGGATCGAGCGAGACCACCTGGCCACCGACCTTGCGGCAGGGCGCCCTCTCCGGCTCTCCGCCGCGCCCGGCAGCGGACTTGCCGGAGGGGCGGGATTCGCGCTCCAGGTGCTCGGTGCGGAGACTACGCCGGAGGCCGAGTGGCTCGGCGGATTCCTCGACGTGCCCGCCACCCTCGCCGCTCACGACCTCGCCATGGTGGTGCTTCCCGCGATGGACGGGGATGCGATGGACTCCTCGGCGCTCACGGTGGTGTGCGAGGCAGCGCTCGAGAACGCGGTGCCGGTGGTGGTGCTGACCCGCGAGGACCAGTCCTCGCGGAGGTCGAGGGCCGGACTCGGAATCGCCGCCTCCTACGTGGTGGGAGGGAACAACTTCGAGCCCGCGAGCGTTGGACCCCATGCGAGACGAGTAGCGCAGACATGGTCACGTCCGGATTCGCCGGAGGGCCCGCACGCCACGTAGTCTCACACGGACCATTCGATCACCAAGGAGCACCACATGTCCCAGGTCACTTCCGAGCACGGAGTCCTGCTCACAGATGCAGCCGCCAGCAAGGTGAAGAGCCTCCTCGAGCAGGAGGGGCGCGATGACCTGCGCCTCCGCATCGCCGTGCAGCCGGGGGGCTGCAGCGGCCTGATCTACCAGCTCTACTTCGACGAGCGGGACCTCGACGGCGACGCAGTGCGCGGCTTCGAGGGTATTGAGGTGGTGGTGGACCGCATGTCCGTCCCCTACCTCGACGGCGCCACGATCGACTTTGCGGACACGATCGAACGACAGGGCTTCACCATCGACAACCCGCAGGCCGGCGGTTCGTGCGCGTGCGGTGAGTCCTTCCACTAGGCCTCCGCACCTCTCCCTCTCCCACCACACACCGAAATGGAGGCGCCCA
>JAAZBW010000423.1 GCA_012513625.1 Actinomycetales bacterium
CCCCAGCGCGCCCAGCTGTGGGGGATGCCCGCGTCCGAGCGCTGGTTCTTCGAGGCGTCCGAGTTCCCGGACCGGGCACTGCGCGAGCCGCTCGTCTTCTCCAGCCCGCAGACCCTCGAGGCCTACCTCGGCCTCCACTAAACCTCCGGCGCCCGGGTTGGCTCCCACGCGTCCCGACGGCGGGGCTCACGTTGGCAGGCCCACGCAGCCGGGCCCGGGGCTCGGATTTCGCGTCCCGACGGCGGAGCTCGCGTTGGCGGGCCCACATCATCCGGCAGGGCGCGCACGGGGCAGTGCGGTGTGGCCGACCGCACCACCAGCCGCCTTGGCCGATGGGGGCGTGGGATGGCAGAATGAACGGTCGGTTCCGGTTCACGCCCCGCGCCGCGCGGCGACCCGGATTCCGATCCGATGACAAGGAGAACCCCATGAAGCAGGGAATCCATCCTGACTATGTCCTGACCGAGGTGACCTGCACCTGCGGTAACACCTTCACTACCAGGTCCACCGCCAAGAGCGGCAAGATGCATGCGGACGTGTGCTCGGCCTGCCACCCGTTCTACACGGGCAAGCAGAAGATCCTGGACACGGGTGGCCGTGTGGCGCGCTTCCAGGCGCGTTACGGCAAGCGCGAGGGCAACTAGCTTTCCTGACGGCGCCGGTGGGACCACGTCCTGCCGGCGCCGTCGGTGTATCCCGGGCATGGATGCCCGCGGCGCCACTGGAAACCCGACCCCGCCGGCCCAGACGAAGGAACCCCATGCGCGAGGAATTCGCCGCAGTAGAGCCCCTGCTCACCGAGTACGCCGAGGTGGAGCAGCAAATGAGCGATCCTGCCGTGCTCACGGACGCGCGCGCCGCCAAGCGGGTGGGCCGGCGCTACGCGGAACTCGGCCGCCTCGTCCACGCGCACCGCTCGTGGGCTGCGATCGCCCAGGACCTGGAGGACGCCACCGAGATCGCCGAAGAGGACCCGGACTTCGCCGCCGAACTCCCGGAGCTCACGGCCCGCGAGGCCGCTGCCGCGGAACGCCTCCGTGATCTCCTCATCCCACGGGATCCGCAGGACGCCTCCGATGTGATCCTCGAGGTGAAGGCCGGCGAGGGCGGCGAGGAGTCCGCCCTTTTCGCTGGTGATCTGCTGCGCATGTACCTGCGCTTTGCCGAGCAGAAGGGCTGGAGCGTCCAGGTGCTCTCCTCCAATGAATCCGACCTCGGGGGATACAAAGAGGTGTCCATCGCACTCCGCGCGAGGGGCAACCCGGCTCCCGAGGACGGGGTCTGGGCCCAGCTCAAGTACGAGGGCGGCGTGCACCGCGTGCAGCGCGTGCCGGTGACCGAGTCCCAGGGTCGCATCCACACCTCCGCTGCGGGCGTGATGGTGATGCCCGAGCTTGAGGACGAGGGGGAGATCGAGATCCACGAGAACGACATACGCGTGGACGTCTACCGCTCTTCCGGCCCGGGTGGACAGTCCGTGAACACCACGGACTCCGCCGTGCGCCTGACACACCTGCCCACCGGCGTGGTTGTCTCCATGCAGAA
>JAAZBW010000424.1 GCA_012513625.1 Actinomycetales bacterium
GAGACAGAGGTGCAGGCCGCGCTGCGTGAAGCGCACGAGGAGATCCGGCTCGCGCCCGAGCTGGTGGCCGCCCACCTGGTGCTTCCCACCTCGAACCTCGCGGCCTCCTCGTTCGACGTGTCCGCCGTGGTGGCCACGTGGGACGGACGGTCGCCGATCGGCGTGGGGGACCCGGCCGAGGTGGCGGCGGTGCACCGGTTCGAGATGGAGGCGCTCGCGGACCCGGCGAACCGGATCCTCGCCACGCTCCCCGGCGGCTACGAGGGCCCGGCGTTTGCCATGGGGGACATCTTCCTGTGGGGGTTCACGGCCAACCTGGTCTCGCATGTGCTGGACCTGGGCGGGTGGTCGCGGCCGTGGAGCCGCAGCCGGCTCACCGAGGTGCCGGAGCGGTTCCTGCGCGACGCCCGGCGTGGCTCCGGCCCGGCTCGCACCTGGGCGGACTCGGCGGAATAGGCGGTTCGGGCGCGCCCGAGCAGGCGCGGCGCCAGGGCTGTGGGGCCGAGTGGGCGCGGCACCGGTACCGTGGGGCCGGTGTGGGAGATCGTAGCGGTCGTGGCGGCGGCGTTCATCGTGGGAACCTCCAAGACCTCGGTCGGCGGGTTCGGCGTGATCGCCGTGATGCTGTTCGCGCTCGTCATGCCCGCCAAGGAATCGACGGCGGCAGTGCTGCTGCTCCTCATCCTCGGGGACATCGTGGCGGTGTGGCGGTACCGGAAGCACGGAGACTGGGGCCTGCTCCTGCGGCTGATGCCGTACGTGGTGCCCGGGATCGTGCTCGGGGCGCTGTTCATCCGGGCGGTGGACGATGAGGTGTTGCGCCGCTCGATCGGCGCGATCCTCGCCGTGTTCGTGGTGCTGCAGATCATCCAGCGGTTCCGGGCCACGCGCAGCGTGCGGGCACCGCGTGAGCGGAGGGGCGAACTGCTGGCAGCGGCCGGCTACGGGACGGCGGCGGGCTTCACCACGATGACCGCGAACGCGGCTGGGCCGGTGATGACGATGTACCTGCTGGCCGTGGGGGTGGACAAGAAGGCGTTCGTGGGGACGAACGCCTGGTACTTCCTGATTGTGAACCTCACCAAGGTGCCGTTCTCCGCGGCGCTCGGGCTGTTCCCGGAAAGCACGCTGCGGCTCGCGGTGGTACTCGCGCCGGTGGTGCTGCTCGGCACGTGGGTGGGGACGAGGATCACGAACCGGATCTCGCAGGTGCACTTCGAGCGGCTCGCGATCGGGGCGTCCATGGTGGCGGCGGCTGTCCTCCTGATCCGCTGAGAGCCTCCCACGGCACACAGTCGAGCCGGCGCACGGCACGCAGTCGGCCCACGGCGCACAGTCGGCGCACGGGACACGGTCGAGCCTGCGTACGGCGGTGGGGACGTGATCAACCAGACGGCAACCCCGGGTCCCAGGAGGCCTCTCCGCCGCGGAAACGGGCCAGTATTGGCCTATGCCCATCCCTGAACGCGAACAGATCCGCATTCCCAACTCGGAGCTCGTGTTCGATCGCCGCAAGGTGCTCGTGGTGCTGCTGGTCCCTCTGGCCATGACCCTCATGGCCATCTCGTCCGTGAACGTGGCCCTCCCCACCATCCAGATCGGCCTCGACGCCACCTCGGCAGACCTGCAGTGGGTGCTCGCGGGCTACGCGCTCGCCTTCGGGGTGGTGCTGGTTCCCGGCGGGCGGATGGGCGATGTGCTCGGGCGGGGCACCCTGTTCGTGGTGGGCATCGCGATCTTTACGCTGGCCTCGATCGCTGGCGGATTCGCGCCGGATCCGCTGTTCCTGAACATCACCCGGTTCCTGATGGGAATCGGGGCGGGGCTCAATTCGCCGCAGGTCAACGGCATGATCCAGCAGTACTTCGCGGGCCATGAGCGGGCGAAGGCGTTCGCCATGTTCGGCCTCGTGATCTCCGCATCGGTGGCTGCGGGCCCACTCATCACGGGCGTGGTGATCGAACTCGCCGGTCCGGAACTGGGCTGGAGGTTCTCCTTCCTCCTGAACGGGGTGTTCGGCATCATCTCCGTGATTATGGCGTTGCGCTGGCTGCCGTTCGAGACGGAGCGGGTGCGCCGTGCACTTAAAGCGGCCGGCACCCGGGTGCGCCAGAAGGTGGACCTGGACCCGGTGGGCACCGTGCTCCTCTCCGCCGCTGTCGTCTGCATCATGATGCCGTTCATGTTGCAGACGTGGTGGGGTTGGTTCCTCATCCCGGGAGCCGGTGGCGTGATCGCGCTCTGGGTGCTGTGGGAACGCCGCTACGCTGCGCGCGGCCGCGCCCCGATGGTGGACCTGAAGCTCTTCCGGCACCGCAACTTCACGCTCCAGACCGCCATCTCCGGGATCATGTTCATCGGCACCTCCTCGATCTTCGTGGTGGTTGCCCTCTACGTGCAGGGAGGCCTCGGCGCCTCCGCCCTCGACACGTCCCTCGTGTCCCTTCCCGAGGCCATACTTTCCGGCGTCTTCGCCATGTGGGCCGGCGGGCGGATCATGCGCCACGGCCGCAGCCTCATCGTCTACTCGCTCCTCGCGTTCATCATCTCGATCGCCCTCACGATCATGACCGCGTGGCTCATAGAGATCTACGGCATCTCCTACTGGTGGCTCATGTTGCCGCTCGCACTCATGGGCTTCGGCCACGGAGCGATGGGCTCGGCCAACCAGACCATCGCCGTCGTCGATGTCCCCAACGAGGACGGCGGGGTGGCCGGCGGCGTGAAGCAGACCGCAGAGCGCATCGGGAACGCCGTGGGAAACGCCATGATCACCTCGATCTACTTCGCGTTTGTCACGATGGGGGCCACCATGGCGCTCACCGTCTCGTACGTGACGATCATCCTCATCTGCTGCGTCTCGCTCGGCATCGCGATCGTGGACCGCCGCCAGCAGGGGCCGGGTGTGATGGAGCCGATCACGGGGCCGTTCGAAAGCTGAGTGATCGACGACGACGGGGCCGCCCCCCGTTGTTGTCCCACCCCGGGTCCGGGTCGCGTGCCGTCAAGTGGTGAGCATGACGATCGTGGCGACTGTGCCCACCACTGCCACGAACGCCCGCAGCAGCGGCGCGGGGATGCGGCGCGCGTAGCGGCCACCCACGAGGCCGCCACACGTGGCGCCGATTGCGAGCAGCGCCACCAGACCCCAGTGAATCAGCTCCGGGGCCGTGAACAGGTACACAGTTGCGGCGATCAGGTTCACGCCCAGCACAGTGAGGTTCTTCAGCGCGTTCACGTCCTGCATGTGGAGCGTGGAGGAGATACCCACGGCGCCGAGGAACAGGACTCCCTGCGCAGCGCTGAAGTACCCGCCGTAGGTGCCGATCAGAAACACGGCCACTATGGTGCCGATGAGGGCGCCGCGTGAGCGGAACGCCGGTTGCTCCGCGTCCATGGCCGGCGTGCTGAGGGGCGCGGCGTGGCCGGACCTCTCCGCGTGGCGGGCCTCGAGCCAGCGCTTGACCAGGGGGTTTACCAGCACGAGTACCGTGCCGAGCGCGATCAGCCACGGCACCACCGCAGAGAAGACCTCCGCGCCGAATGTCAGGAGGAGGGTGGCGCCGAGGACTCCGCCCGCGATCGATGCCGGCAGCATCATGCGGGCCGTGGGCCAGAGCCTCCGGATCTCGCGCCGGTAGGCGAACGCGCCGGAGGCGCTGCCAGGCACGATCCCAAGGGAATTGGACATGGTGGCCGTGAGGGGCGGAAAGCCGAGCATGACCATGGCCGGGAATGAGATGAGTGTTCCCGCACCCACCACCACGTTGATCGCTCCCGCCGCGAAGCCCGCGGCGAGCACCACTACCACCTCGAGTGGACTCATGGGCGGTACCCGGGCCGGATGGTGGGCGGGGTGGGGAGGGGACCGGGGCGTCGCCGTCGGAGGGTAGGCGGGGCGGGGAGGGGGCCGGGGCGTCGTCGTCGGAAGGCGGGAGGGGTCACGGCTGGACCCCGGCGGTGGCGTCGGAATCGGATGCGCGGACGGCAGGGAGGATCAGGGCGGCCACGAGGGTGGAGGCGAGGGAGAGGCCGGCGCCGATACGGAGGGCCACCACGTACCCGGCGGTGGCGGCGGCGGGTACGGAGGTGCCGCCGTCGAGGAGGCGAACGGTGACCGCGGTGGCGGTGGCGGCGAGTACGGCGAGACCGATCGCGCCCCCTGCCTGCTGGGCTGCCGTCTGGATGGCAGAGGCGAGCGAGGAGTTGCCCGGCGTGGTGCCGTACAGCGAGCCGTTCGTGAGCATCGGCATGGCGAGGCCGATCGCAAGGCCGAAGAGGGCCATGCCCGGGAGGATGTCCGCAAAATAGGTGGAGTCGGTCTGGATGAGGCTGGTCCACAGCAGGCCGGCGCCCGAGACCAGGCCCGTGACCATGGCGACCTCCTTGAGTGTGCGTGTCCGCAGCACGCGCGCCCCGATGAGCAGGCCGAGTCCGAGCGAGCCGACGAGGGGGAGCATCATCAGCCCCACGTCGAGGGGGGTGTATCCCAGCACGTTCTGCGCGTAGAGGGTCATGGTGAACGGGTAGGACGTGAAGACCGCCATGCCGAACGCGGCGAGCACGTTGGAGGCGCGGCGTACCGGCTCGGCGAAGAAGCCCTGCGGGATGAGGGGGGCGCGGACGTGCCGCTCCGCCACCACGAAGGCCGCGCCGGAGGCGATCCCGGCCACGATCGGGACCCACACGCCCGGCGAGGTGACGGGGCTGTGGACCGCCTCGAGCACGCCCATGATGGTGAACCCGATCGCC
>JAAZBW010000425.1 GCA_012513625.1 Actinomycetales bacterium
CGGAGGATCGCGGTGCCCGGCTGCAACGTGGCGGCCGTGACACTCGCCCTCCAGCCGGGAGCCGGGCTGGTGGACGTGAACGATGTGGTGGCCACGCTCGCGGTGGGCTACTCGGGCGCTGGCAAGGCCATGAAGCCCCACCTGATGGCCTCGGAGGCCTTCGAGTCCGCGGCCCCGTACGCGGTGGGTGGCACCCACCGCCACATCCCCGAGATCGAACAGAACCTCCTCGTGGCGGGCGCAGAAACCCCCAGAATCGCGTTCCAGCCGATCCTCGTGCCCATGTCCCGCGGCATCCTCGCCTCCGTCACGGCCCCCTACTCGGGGGACCCCGCCGCGCTGCGCGCCGCCTGGGAAGCCGCCTACGCGGACGAGCCATTCGTGGAGCTCCTCCCGGAGGGCACCTGGCCCACCACGGCCATGGTGATCGGCTCCAACGCGGCACTCGTCCAGGTGGGGTACGACGCACACGCGGGACGCGCCATCGCCATGGCGGCGATCGATAACCTTGGCAAGGGCACGGCGGGGAGCGCGGTCCAGTCCATGAACCTCGCACTCGGACTCGGGGAGACCGCCGGCCTCACCGCCATCGGCACCGCACCCTAGGAGGACGGATGAGCGTCACAGCCCCAGCGGGCTTCCATGCGGCCGGAGTGACCGCCGGCCTGAAGACCTCCGGGAAACCGGACGTTGCGGTGGTGGTGAACACCGGGCCCCTCCGGGTGGCCGCTGGCGTGTTCACCTCGAACCGCGTCCAAGCGGCTCCCGTGGTGTGGTCGCGGGACGTGGTGGCGGACGGCCGTGCTCACGCGGTGGTCCTCAACTCCGGCGGCGCGAACGCCTGCACGGGCGCGCGCGGCTTCATGGACACCCAACGCACCGCGGAGCACACCGCGCAGGCGCTCGGGGTGAAACCGCAGGATGTGCTCGTGTGCTCCACCGGACTGATCGGGGAGCTCCTCCCCATGGGGAAGCTCCTCCCCGGGGTGGACGAGGCCCTCGCCGCCGCCCACGATGACGGCGGCCCAGATGCGGCCGAGGCGATCCTCACCACGGACACCCATGCCAAGCAGGCCGTCCAGTTGCGCGCCGGCTGGTCCGTGGGCGGCATGGCCAAGGGGGCCGGGATGCTGAACCCCGCGCTCGCCACCATGCTCGTGGTACTCACCACGGACGCCGCGGTGAGCACGGAACTCGCGGACGCCGCGCTGCGCGAGGGGGTTCGCACCACCTTCAACCGCCTTGACTCCGACGGCTGCATGTCCACGAACGACTCGGTGCTGCTGCTCGCCTCCGGTGCCTCCCGAACGGAGCCGGACGCCGCCGACTTCACCGAGGCAGTCCGGGCCATCTGCGCGGACCTCGCCCGCCAGCTTGTGGGGGATGCCGAGGGCGCCTCGCACGATATTGCTGTCACCGTGCAGGGGGCCACCTCAGAGGAAGCGGCCGAGGCCGTGGCCCGCGCCATCACCAGCTCCAACCTCTTCAAGGCGGCCATCTTCGGCAACGACCCCAACTGGGGGAGGGTGCTCGCCGCCGTCGGCACGGTGCCGGAGAGCACCGCCCCCTACGACCCAGACCAGCTGGACGTCTGGATGAACGGCGTCCACGTGGCCCGCGCGGGCGGCGTGGGAGAGGACAGGACCAAGGTGAACCTGACACCCCGGGAGGTGAGCGTCGTCGTCGACCTGCATGCGGGGGACGCCCGCGCCACCGTCTGGACCAACGACCTCACGCACGACTACGTCCACGAGAACAGCGCGTACTCCACATGAAAGAATTCCGCTCCCACTCGGAGCTCCCGCTCGACTGGAAGGCCGCCACGCTGATCGAGGCGCTGCCCTGGCTGCAGCGCTTCGCCGGCGCGCGGGTGGTGATCAAGTACGGCGGCAACGCCATGATCGATGTAGACCTGAAGCGGGCCTTCGCGCAGGACGTGCAGTTCCTGCGGCAGGTGGGCCTCTACCCGATCGTGGTCCACGGTGGTGGGCCCCAGATCAGCTCCATGCTCTCCCGGCTCGGCATCGAGTCCGAGTTCCGCGGCGGACTGCGCGTGACCACGCCGGAGGTGCGGGACGTGGTCCGCATGGTGCTCACCGGCCAGGTGCAGCGTGAGCTCGTGGGACTCATCAACGCAGAGCGGCCATACGCGATCGGCCTCTCCGGCGAGGACGGCGGGCTGCTCACGGCCGAGCTACGCCGCGCCACAGTGGCCGGCAGGCCCGTGGACGTGGGACTGGTGGGAGACGTGGCGTCGGTCAACACTGCAGCGGTCGAGGACCTGCTCGCCGCCGGCCGCATCCCGGTGATCTCCACGATCGCTCCCGACCGCGACGGTGAGGTCCTCAACCTCAACGCTGACACGGCCGCGGCGGCGCTCGCCTCCGCGCTCGGCGCCCGCAAGCTGATCGTGCTCACGGACGTGGAGGGCCTCTACGCCAACTGGCCGGACCCGGAGTCCCTCATCAGCCGCATCTCGCTCTCCGAGCTGGAAAGGATGCTTCCCACGCTCGAATCCGGGATGGTCCCCAAGATGGAGGCGTGCGCGCGCGCCGTGCGTGCCGGAGTCCGCCAGGCCCACATCATCGACGGCCGCCGCCCCCACTCCATGCTCCTCGAGGTCTTCACCAACGAGGGTGTGGGAACACTCGTCTACCCCGACCACGCCGGAGCCACACCATGACCGAGACCACCTGGCAGACCCAGTACGCCCAGAGCTACATGGGGATCTTCGGTACCCCTCAGCTCGAACTCGTGCGCGGCGAGGGCACGCGCGTGTGGGATGCGAACGGGGCCGAGTATCTGGACCTCCTCGGCGGGATCGCGGTCAACTCGCTCGGCCACGCCCACCCTGCGGTGGTGGCGGCTGTCTCCGAGCAGCTGGGAACACTCGGCCACATCTCGAACCTCTTCACCTCCCCGCCTCAGGTGGCGCTCGCCCGCCGCCTCCTGGAACTTGCGGGGGCGCCAGAAGGTAGCCGGGCCCTGCTCGTGAACTCGGGTAGTGAGGCGAACGAGACCGCGCTCAAGATGGCGCTGTCCCACCGCCCGGGCGGCCGCATGGTGGCGCTCGAGGGCGCATTCCACGGCCGCACGCTCGGTGCCCTGTCTCTCACGTGGAAGCCCACCTACCGCGAGCCGTTCGCCCCCATGACGGGCAATGCCTCGTTCGTGCCACCGAACGACGTCGCCGCCCTCGAGTCCGAGCTCGCCTCAGGCGGCGTGGCCGCTCTCTTCATCGAGGTGATCCAGGGCGAGGCGGGCATCTATCCCCTCTCGGACGAGTTCGTCCAGGCGGCCCGCGAGCTGACCGAGCGCCACGGCGCACTCCTCGTGATTGACGAGGTCCAGACCGGCGCCGGCCGCACCGGCGAGTGGCTGGCCCACACCCGCTACGGCATCACCCCGGACGTGGTCACGCTCGCCAAGGGCATGGGCGGCGGCTTCCCGGTGGGGGCCGTGATCGGCTACGGCGCGGCTGCATCACTGCTCTCGCCCGGACAGCATGGCAACACGTTCGGCGGCAACCCGCCTGCCGCCGCCGCGGCGCTTGCCGTGGCCCGCGAGGTGGAGGGCCTCCTTGGCCGCGTGGCCGAGGTGGGGGAGCGGTGGAGGGAGGACCTACGGGCCGTCCCCGGTGTGGTGGACGTGCGCGGCCGCGGCCTCCTGATCGGCGTGGAGCTCGACCGCCCGAGCGCCCCCATCCAGGCCGCCCTGCTCAGCGCGGGCATCATCACCAACTCAGTGAACCCCACCACACTCCGGCTCGCCCCGTCCTACCTCATCTCCGACGACGACGCCGATCGCTTCACGCGCGCCCTCACCTCGGTCCTCGCGTAGGGTGAGGAGCGTGGCGGCGAGGGGCGTGGCGTTGCCCCGCCACTCCGCACCCTCCCCTCCGTACCTACCGCCCCCGGGGTAGGTCCCTGCCCCTCTCCTGTGGGGCTGTTGCCGATTTCCGTCGCTACCTCGACGTGAGGGTTGCGTCCCGCGCCCCCTACTTTTTCGACTGAGTGTTGAATGCCTCCAATGAGCGGATTTGTGGGGACCGAAACCCGCTCGCTCGCCGTGTTCGACACGCAGTCGAGGTCCTCGCCTTCTCCGGACCGGCCTCGGCCAGCGAGTGGCCCGCGGAAGGTGAGTTCCGCCGTCGTCGA
>JAAZBW010000426.1 GCA_012513625.1 Actinomycetales bacterium
ACGAGGGAGAGTCCGAGCGCGGTCATGAGCACAGAGGTCACGATCCGCAGGAACGGCAGGGAGAAGACATAGAAGGACACGTCGAGGTTGAACTGCGGGTCCGTGGTGCCGAAGCTGAACTGATTGAAGAACAGCAGGACCGTCTGCCACCCGGCCGAGAGCGCGGAACCGAACATCGCGCCGAGCAGAATGGTGATGCCCCAGAAGATCCAGCGCCGGTAGGGCTGGATCTGGCGGCGGTACTGCTCCAGGTTGCGGTCGGCTGCGGCCAGCGGCGAGTAGGCCTTCCTCATGCGGAAGGCGAGGAACAGGTTGAGGCCCACGATCCCACCCACGATGAGGGCGCCCAGGATGAACAACCCGATACGTGCGAACCAGCTGGTCCAGAACACGTCAGAGAAACCCACCTGGTTGAACCAGAGCACCTCGGTCCACACATCTGCGAACGCCACGAGGAGTGCGCCGAGCACGACGAGGGCGATCACGGTCCACCAGAACGGCCCGATCTTGGGGCGCTGGAACTGGAGCGTGGGTCGGTTCGGGGGTGGCTGCTGTGGAACGTCGTACTCAGCGTTGGTCACGTGTCATCCTCTTGGGTGGAGCGGTTCTACGTCCAAGCGTCGCACATTTTCGTGAGAATCTGGATTCCATGCCAGCACCCGACCCCGTCCAGGAGCACGCCCTCGCCGAGTCAATCCGCGGGATTGAGCAGTCCGCGGCCAACGAGGGGTGGGACGGCCCCGTGCGCGTGTTCGCTCTTGTCGAAACCGTTCCAACCGCGCAGGCCGACCCCCAGTTCGCCGCGCAGCTCCTCGAGCCCGACCTCTCTGCCCTCCCGCCCGCGCACCTCACTCCCGTTGAACAGCAGGGGCTTCCGGAGGCAGACACCCTCGAGGAGCTCCTTGCCCGCCTCGCGTGGCCCGAGGCCGTTGCCGGTGCGGCCTGCGTGGTGGAGCGGCTGGTCCTCGCGTCCGACGACGGCGCCACGCTGGCACCGACCGACGCCCTCTCCTCTCCGCAGCGCCGGGACCTCCGGATCGCGGCGGGCGTGTTGCGTTCGGGAGCCTCCTGGTGCGTGCTTCGTCTCAGGTCCAACGACGACCCTGCGATGCGCCTCCAGGGGGCCGATGTGGTTCCCGGCCTGGTGGAGCAGCTCCGCTCCACCCTCGCACCTCTGCCTCCGGGACCGCAGGTGCCCGCTTCCCCAACGCAGGGGTAGAACGATTGCGCCTGGACGCCGGGTGGTGCGCGATGCCTTCGTCAGGCGTCCTGCGCGAGCACCGTCTCGCAGGAGGTGAGGGCGCTCGCAGTGCCGTCTGCAATCGCCTCAACCGCTGCCACCGCCTCCCCCAGTGTTCCCACTGCCGCCGTCTTGAGGCCTTCGGGGACGTTTCCGATCGCCTCGGCGCAGTTGGCCTCTGCCACGAGGAACCAGGTGGCGCCGTCACGCAACGCGCCGTGCAGCTTCTGCTGGATTCCGCCAATGGGACCCACGCGGCCATCGATGCTCATGGTGCCCGAGCCAGCGATCTTTATACCGCCGGTCAGCTCTCCCGGGGTCATCAGGTCCACGATCGCGAGTGCGAACATCATCCCGGCCGAGGGGCCGCCGATCTGGTCGATGTCGAACGAGATCTCCACGGGGAACTCCTCCACCTCGGTGGAGAGCCACACCCCGAGCAGCGAGCCAGGCTCGTCATCTCCCTCGGGCCGTGGCGAGGTTTCGAAGGTGACGGTGGTGGGCGTGTCCGCACGCACCACCTCGAGCTCCACGCCGGTTCCTGGCGGCTGGGCCGCGAGCACGGCGATCAACTGCCCAAAGGTGCTGAGTTCGGTCTTCTCACCGCCCGCAGGACGGATGGACGTGAGGACGTCCTCCACCTCCAGCGCCTCCTCCGCGGGCAGACCGGGCATCAGCTCGGCCACCGTGAGCGTCATGTCGAGCTCATAGCCGAGTTCCTGCAGGGCCGCCGCCGTGGCGAACTCCTGCGAGGCGTTCATCTGCGCCACCTGGAAGTCAGAGAGCTCGTCCGGGTCCTGATCCTCCTGGTAGACCAGTTCGCGCGGCAACACCGCCCGGTCCGGGCGCAGCCAGCCACCGACCGCGTCGAACAGTGTGATGTTGCGGCCCGGACCGCCCGTCACGGAGATCGTGGTGAGGCGCAGCTGTCCGTCTCCCGTGGCGTAGGTGTCCGCACCCTCGATGGAGATGAGCGACTCGCCCTCCACGTCACTCAACGTGTCCAACGTGGGGCCGGGCGACCGGATCATCCACGGCAACGGCAGCACCACCATGAGCGCGAGCGCCAGCATGAGTAGCACGGCGCTTCCCCCGAAGATCACCATGCCGGGGTCCACCCGTCGCGCTCTCACCCGCCCATTGTGCACCTGCACCCGGCCCGACGACGCCACGCACCCTCCGCCGTCGCCTTACCCACGCCCCCACCGCCGTCGACTCACCCCCGAACCCGCCTGCCTCCCCC
>JAAZBW010000427.1 GCA_012513625.1 Actinomycetales bacterium
GGGTAGCCCCACGTGCTCGGTAGGCTGGTGCCCACAGGTCCAGTCGCAAGGAGAACCCATGCCCCAGAAACCCGTCACCGTAACCGTTACCGGTGCCGCTGGCCAGATCGGCTACGCACTGCTCTTCCGTATCGCCTCCGGTGAGCTGCTCGGCCCCAACACGCCGGTGCGCCTGAAGCTGCTCGAGATCCCGCAGGCCGTGCGAGCCGCCGAGGGTAACGCGATGGAACTGGACGACTGCGCGTTCGACCTCCTCGAGGGCGTGGACGTGTACGACGACCCGAACCAGGCATTCGACGGCTCCTCGGTGGGCCTCCTGGTGGGCGCCCGGCCGCGGACGGCGGGCATGGAGCGCGCGGACCTCCTCGAGGCGAACGCAGGAATCTTCGGCCCGCAGGGCCGCGCCATCAACGACCACGCCGCGGAGGACATCCGGGTGCTCGTGGTGGGAAACCCCGCCAACACCAACGCGCTGATTGCCGCACACGCCGCGCCGGATGTACCGAACGAGCGCTTCACCGCCATGATGCGGCTGGACCACAACCGCGCGATCCGCCAGCTCTCCCTCAAGACGGGCGCGCACTCCACCGAGATCAAGAGGCTCACCGTGTGGGGCAACCACTCGGCCTCGCAGTTCCCGGACCTCGCCTACGCCTCGGTGAACAAGCGTCCCGCCACCGAGCACGTGGACGAGGAGTGGATCACCGAATACTTCATCCCCCGGGTGGCCCGGCGCGGCGCAGAGATCATCGAGGTGCGTGGCGGGTCCTCCGTGGCCTCCGCAGCCCATGCCGCGATCGACCACGTGCACGACTGGGTGAACGGCACCCCGTACGACGACTGGGTATCGGTGGGCCTGTGGTCCGACGGCTCCTACGGGATCCCCGAGGGCCTGATCGCCGGCTTCCCGTGCGTCTCCCGCTGGGGCGAGTGGAGAATCGTGGAGGGCCTCGAGATCTCCGAGTTCGCCCGGAAGCGGATCGACATCTCGGTGGAGGAACTCCTCGCCGAGCGCGACGCCGTGGCCGCCCTCGGCCTCCTCGGCTGACACCCCACACCCAACCCCGACGGCGGGTGGTGCGTTCCGTACGGACGGCCACCCGCCGTCGTCGTGTCCGTGCCCTGCGCGAGGAGGGAACGGTAGGGTGGGGCCCACCCTGAGACGAAGGAGCCGATGGATGAGCGAGCCGCGCTTCGACACCGTGGACGTGGAGCACGCCGGTGAGCTACTCACGGTGCGCAGAGCCGCCTTCGTGACGGAGGCCCAGCTGTACGGCAACCCGCACCTGCCGGCACTCACCCAGAGCCTCGAGGAACTCGTGGCCGATATGGAGCGCGAGGACGTGGTGACGATCGGCGCCTGGATCGGCCCCCGGCTCGTGGGATCGGTGCGGGTGGAGTTCGAGGGAAAGCGGGCAACGCTTGGCCGGCTTGCCGTGGCGCCGGACCTCCAGGGTCGCGGAATCGGCTCCCAGCTGCTTATGGAGGTGCTGCACTACCTCCCGGAGGAAACGAGTGAGGTGTGGGTCTTCACCGCCGAGGACTCCCGCGCCAACATCTCCCTGTACGAGAAGGAGGGGTACGAGCACCAGCACACGGAGACGAGCGGTGACCTCACGTACGCCTACCTGCGCCGCCTCCTCGGCGAGGACGGCGGACCGCTCGATGGCGAGTTCGGCGCGGACGGCGAGGACGACTGAGCTCCTGCCTCGGGTAGGCTCGGAAACGTCGTAACTGGCGCAGAGGTGGGTCACCACCGGGGAGCGACGTCACCAGACCGCCGTGGTCGTACGCCTGGGCCGCGGGGGAGCGTATTCAGCCGTGAGGACCGCATGAGCCAGAACCCATTGACCCAGTCCCTTGCCGAGTTCGATCCCGAGATCCAGGCCGTCCTGGAGGGCGAGCTCGCCCGCCAGCGCGAGACACTCGAGATGATCGCCTCGGAGAACTTCGTCCCACGCGCCGTGCTGCAGGCCCAGGGTTCGGTGCTCACGAACAAGTACGCCGAGGGTTACCCGGGCAAGCGGTACTACGGCGGTTGCGAGCAGGTGGACATTGCCGAGTCGCTCGCGATCCAGCGGGCGATCGACCTGTTCGGCGGCACCTACGCGAACGTGCAACCACACTCCGGGGCACAGGCGAACGTGGCCGTGTACCACGCGCTGTTGCAGCCGGGCGACCGGGTGATGGGCCTCTCTCTCGCGCACGGCGGCCACCTCACCCACGGCATGAAGATCAACTTCTCCGGCAAGTTCTACGAGATCCACGCCTACGAGGTGGACCCGGACACCCACCGGATCGATATGGACGCGGTGCGCCGCCAGGCGCTCGGGGTCAGGCCGAAGATGATCGTGGCTGGCTGGTCCGCCTACCCGTGCCACCTCGATTTCGAGGCGTTCCGTGAGATCGCGGACGAGGTGGGCGCCTACCTGTGGACGGACATGGCGCACTTCGCCGGCCTCGTGGCCGCGGGGCTGCACCCCAACC
>JAAZBW010000428.1 GCA_012513625.1 Actinomycetales bacterium
GCCGATGCCGCGGAGCCACTCCGACCGGAATCGCGACTGAGTTCCCCGCACTTTCAGGGTGGGGGGCGGGGGCGCGATCTGCCGGGACGCCACAATTTCCAGCGGCGTGTACGGGAGGTTCTTTATGGCATCGAGCTGTTGTTGAAGGCGGCGCGCGAGAGCGCGCTTCTGATTGGCATCCATGGCGGCGGGGAATTCTGCTCCAAGGGGTCCTACAGGCGAGGTCCCACACTGGAACTGACCCTAGGGCCCGCTTGCACCCTTTTGGTACTCCCTTTGGCGATGTTGCGGGACGATGGTCCCTGAGCCGTTGCGCACACTCGACGACGGCGGAGCTCGCCTTCCGTCCGCCCTTCACCCTCCCCGCCCTCGCGGCGTCAGAACCTGCATCGACTGTGTGGCTTAGGTTCCACAAAACCTGCATCGACTGTGTGGCTTAGTACTTTAACCACACAGTCGATGGGGAATCCGCAAGTTCTTAACCACACAGTCGACGGGGAATCCGCAGGATCTTAACCACACAGTCGACGAAAGGGAGGGGGCTACGAGCAGAGGCCGATGAATGCGCCCAGCTCTACCACTCCCGCGGCCGTGGCCGGCATGTAGGCCGTCAACGCCCGGGAGCGGATCAGGATCGCCTTGTACTGCGCCCGCGAGACCGCCACGTTCGTGCGATTGCGGTTCAGAACGAACCCCATGCCGCGGGGCACGTCGCCGTGTGAGGACGCCGTCATGGACACGATCGCGATCGGCGCCTCCTGCCCCTGGAACCTGTCCACCGTGCCCACGCGCACCCCGTCGAATCCGGCCCGCATCAGTGAACGCTGGATCAGGCTCACCTGCGCGTTGTAGGGCGCCACCACCACGAAGTCACGCTGTTCGAGCGGCCTCGGCACTCCGCCCGATTGGGACGGATCCGTCCATTCCAACCCGAGGTGGGCCCGCACCTGCGCCACCACCTCGCGGGCCTCCTCCTCGGACTCCGCCCGGTTCCCCGTGTGCTCGAGCACCACCACCTCGAGGCCCGGCTCTGCCCCGGCCATCACACGCTGCCCCGCCACCTGCGCAGACCCCAGCCGCCCCTCGTAGGACAGCACCGAGACCTTGGCCGAGAGTTCCGGCCGCATCCGGTAGGACTCCTCCAGGAAGTACCCGAGCTCCGCCGGCAGAGTCTGCCGCCCATCCACCAACCATCCGAGCGCCGATTCATCCACCGGTTCCGCGTGCGAACCCTGGCTCACCTGCGGCAGCTGCTGCGGATCTCCGAGCAGCAGCAGCCGCGCGGCCGCCACCGAGACCGCGAGCGTGGGCGCGAGCGAGAACTGCCCCGCCTCGTCCACCACCAGCAGATCCATCCCGCCCGGCTCCACCAGCTTCGGGTTCGCGAACGTCCACGCCGTCCCACCCAGCACGCACCCGTCGCCGCGCCCCGCCGCAAGGAACGCCGCCCGCGCCTCCACGTTCCCGTCCCGGAGCGTCGTCCACGTAACGTCATCGGACTGGTTGTCACTCTTCGCCACCCGCGCCGGATCCAGCCCCGCCCGCACCACCGCGCCGAGCATGTTCTCCACCACGGCATGCGACTGCGCCACCACCCCAATTCGCCACCCGTGCCGCTCCACGAGCGCCCGGATCACCCGCGATCCGATGTACGTCTTCCCCGAGCCCGGCGGCCCCTGCACCGCCACGTACGAATCGTCCATCCCGGGCAGCGCCGCAATCACGTTCTCCAGCGTGGTTCCGTCGGTAGGGAGTCCCGACGACGACGCCCCCGCTGGCACGTACCCCTCCGCCGCCAGGGGATCGCCTCCCGTCGCACCTGCACGCAGCCGGGGTGCGCGCCGCGCGAGCACGTCCAGCGCGGCGGATTCAGGGAGTTGCTCTGCCTCCGCCGCGGCCGCGGCGATTCCGTAGATCGCCTCGTCGATCTGCTCTGTCCGCGGCGGCGGCGCCGGCACCAACGCCACCGGCAGGTTCGAGAAGATCTCCTCCGGCTTCCGGCTCTCCCGCAACTCCACCACGCGCGGGTTGGACGGGTCCGTCACGATCCCGCTGCAGAAGCCCGCGCCATACAACGCGCTCTCCGGCCCCGAGACCCCGGGCGGGAGTGGGCCGGTGTACGCCACCTGGCTCTGCCCGTCCTTGGAGCCCGGCGCCCAATCGCCCACCAGCCGAACCGTCCGCTGGAGGTTCCGCGCCCGCGGCCGATCGGTCGGCTTCACCCAGTCCGCCACCACCTCGGCGGACTCCACCACGAACACATCCCGCGTTTCCCGCCACTCCTCCACGGGATGCTGGAGGCGATCGAAGTGGTCCCACCAGAAGGACTTGCTCTCGCGCCGGTTGTAGTCGATCGCCGTGGCGAGCATCGCGTACGCCTGCTGCTCTGCAGTCCGCTCCGATCGCTCCGCCGGGCCAGACCGAGACATCAGCCGCGCGAACACCGGGTCCTCCACTGAGAGTTCGCCGCCGCGTTCATCCAGCGACCGCGCCACCACCCGATCCGCCACCCCTGCCTCCGCCGCGCGCTCCAGCAGCCAATCGCGCAACCGCAGCGTGGAGAGGCAGTCGTAGGCGTTGTAGTCCTCCAGCGACGCAAGGCGCGCCGCCGCCTCCTCCGGTTCGCGGCCCCGCATCTCACGGAACTCGTGGTACGCCACCACGGAGTCGGCGCCCTCCGCAACGGCACCCTCGCCGTCGGATCGGAGGTGTTCGCCCATGTAGAGGGGCTCGAGCTTCTTGATGCTGTA
>JAAZBW010000429.1 GCA_012513625.1 Actinomycetales bacterium
AGGATGTGGAGCGAGACCACGAGGCCGATCACCGCGAGGTCCACTCCCTGGTCCCGCAGGTGGACCGAGGTCATGGACATGAGGCTCACCATCACCGCGTGTGCCACGGCGATCACCACCACCGCGAAACGCGCCGTGGGGTGGCCGTACGCCCAGCGCAGGGCCGCTGTTGCGGAGATTGTGAGGTGTTTCACCGCCGACGGGGGCTGTTTCGTGCCGGGGGAGTCCCCGCCCTCCGGCATGCTCGCATCGGCGAGGTCTGCTTCGCGGTGGCGGTCGGTGGTGGCGTCGGGCGGGTTGACGAGCCAGATGACCACGGCGATCGCGGCCAGCAGGGCCGCGACCGCAATCACGTACGGTCCTGCGAGTTCGGGGATGCCGAGAAGCCGGCCGAGTCCGGCGCCGGGGCCGAGCATGTTGGGGCCGAGCACGGAGCCGATCGTGATTGCCCAGATCACGTAGGAGATGGTGCGGGCACTCACGCGGCCACGGTCGAGATCGGCCGCCGCGTAGCGGGACTGGAGCGTGGTGGCCTGGGTGGAGCCCACGAGGAAGAGCCCGATGAGCGCGATCCAGAGCTGCGAGCTGATGGCGCCCACGATCGTCACCAGGGCGCCGATGACCGCGACCGCGTAGCCGGTGGCCATGGAGATTCGGCGGCCGCGGGTGGACGCGAGCCGTGCGAGGGGGACGGCCACCACGGCGGCGCCGAGCACTCCGAGCGCCGAGCCCAGGCCCGCCCACGAGGTACCGGACAGCTGTTGGACAAGGAGTCCACTCACCGCGATTCCCGCGGCGAGCCCCACGCCGCCCAACACATTGGACGCCAGGAGCCCCGCGAGTGTCCGGTCTCGCCGAGTGGCCATCGTTCCAATCTAGGCCGGTTCGCTGCCGCGCACCGCTTGATTGAAGCGCCTCAGAGCTCGCGCTCGGCGAGCTCACGGAAGGCGTCCGGAGTGCCGTGACCGTGGCGCAGTTGAGCGGGGAGGTAGCCCACTGCCGCCTTCCCGAACCTTGAGCGCGCGGCGTCCATGGAGGCATCGAGGGCGAGCCGGGAGGCGCCTGAAGCGGATCCGGGGGACTCGGGGTTATCGCCAAACAGGGGGAACTCCAGCTGCAGGAACGGCTGCTGTTCCAGATTGGACAGGGAGATCCCGAGGAGCGAGATCTCGGTGCCAGGTTCCCCGATCGCGTCCCAGGCGAGCCGTTCCGCGGTCTCCGTGATGGTGAGCGTGGTGGAAAGCGGGCCGGGGAACGTGTGGGACCTCGTGAGCGAGCGCATGTCTCCGAGGCGTACCCGAACGGTCAGGGTGCGTCCCGCGAGCCCTCCGGCACGCATCCGCGTGGCAACCCGTTCGGCGAGCTGCCCCAGCACCTCCCGCACTGCCTCCCGGCTGGCTGCGCGCCGCCCAAGCGCGGACTGGGCACCCACCGAGCGCCCCCGCGCGGAGCCGCTGACACGCCGCGGGTCCTCATTCACCGCGAGTCGCGAGAGTTTCTCCCCCACCGCGTTCCCGAGGAGCCGCTCCACCGCGCTGCGCGGGGTGGCCGCGAGTTGGCCGATGGTGCGGATGCCCCTTTCCGCGAGCCGGGACGCCGTCACGGGGCCCACGCCCCACATAAGCCGAACAGGAAGCGGATCGAGGAACTCACGCTCCCGCTCGGCCGGTACCACCACGAGCCCATCCGGTTTGGCCACCTGCGAGGCGATCTTTGCGAGGCTCTTGGTGCGGGCAACGCCCACGCTGATCGGCAGCCCGAGCTCGCCGCGGACCCGAGCGCGGAGCCGTGCCGCGATCACCTCCGGCGGGCCGAAGAGGTGAACCGCACCGGAGACGTCGAGGAACGCCTCATCGATCGAGATCCGCTGAATGGCGGGCGTGAAGTCCTCCATCACGGAGATCACGCGATCTCCGAACTCCTGGTAGCGGTGGAAGCTGCCTTTCACGAACAGGAGGTCCGGGCAGAGTTGCGCCGCTCGCCAGCCCGGCATCCCGCCGCTCACGCCGTGGGCCTTCGCCTCGTACGAGCAGGCCAGCACCACCCCGCCGCGGGCGCTCGCTCCCACCGCGATCGCCCGTCCCCGCAGGGCGGGATCGAGCAGCTGCTCCACCGAGGCATAGAACGAGTCCAGATCGGCGTGCAGGATGTTGACAGCGGAGGCCACCACAGGAGCATTCTATCGAACTGGTGTTCGGTCTGGAATAACCTGCGGGCGTGGGCGGTTGAACTGGCGCCCCCGCCTCGTGAAGGAGTCCCGTGGATCTTGCTACCCAGGTGGAACGTCTCATCAATCTCGGAGTGCCCGGACTCGCAGGGCTCGACGCGGAGCAGTTCCGCGCACTGGCGGCCCCGTTGCCGGGTGCGGATGGCCGCGTCGGTGACCCACCCGGCCACGAGGCCACCACAAAGGGGGCCGAAACGACGGGCCCAATCCTTGCCATCCATCCCTCCCTGGTGCCGCCTTCCCGGCTCGCGCCCCTCCTCGAGCGCGCCGGCAGGCCGGGGTTCGTGGTGGTGGACATGACCGATCTTGACTCGTTCACGGACTCACCGGCAGTTGCAGTGCCAGATGCGCCGCTCTACCTCCTGCACGGGGTGGAGCGTGGGGATGAGCACCTCAACTTCTCCTCGCCCGAGGCCGCCGCGGAGATCGAGGGCCGCGGCCGGAGCCCCCTCACCATCAATGAGGGAATCTCGCTCCTGCTGCACCGCCCGGAGCTGCTGGAGCCGAACCGGTGCTTCCTGACGATTGGCTCGCGCCTGGAGAAGGGAAAGGGTTACGACTCCCGCACCCCAGGGATCTGGATCTCCGGCGGCACCGGCCGGGACGGGGCAGAGCGGAGGAACGCACCCAAGGTGGGGTGGTGTTGGTGGAACAACCGCCACACGTGGCTGGGATTCGCCTCCGCGGAGTCCAGGACCGACAGCGGGAGCAACCGGACGCGGGCGTGAGCGCGCCCGGAAAAGGTCCCAACCTGCTGCGGCAATCCGGGACCTTGGTCCTTTTGCTGATGTGACCGGGTCCATAAGGTGGATGAGTTACCCCAATGCAAAGGAGCAGTGCGTAATGGAGCGTTTCGGATTCCGTGACCGTGTGGCCATCGTGACCGGTGGAGGTTCGGGCCTCGGCGAGGCCATCTCGAAGGAGCTGGCGGACCTCGGCTCGAAGGTGGTCGTGGCAGACATCAACCTCGAGGCGGCCGAGCATGTGGTCGGCGAGATTGAGGCCGAAGGTGGCTCCGCCGTCGCCTTCAAGGCGGACACCTCCAGCAAGGAGGACAGCGAGGCGCTCGTGGAGTTCGCCGTCGAGACATACGGCAAGCTGAACTTCGCCGTGAACAACGCCGGCATCGGCGGCCCGCAGGCGCCCGCAGGCGAGACGGACCTCGAGGCGTGGGACAAGGTCATCGGCATCAACCTGAGCGGCGTGCTCTACGGCATGCGCTACCAGATCCCCGAGATGCTGAAGGCCGGCGCCAACGAGTCCGCCATCGTCAACATGGCGTCCATCCACGGCGCCGTGGCGGCCATCGGCAACGGCGCGTACACCGCCGCCAAGCACGGCGTGGTGGGCATCACCAAGAACGCGGCCGCCGAATACGGCACCCAGGGCCTGCGCATCAACGCGGTGGGACCCGGCTACATCGAGACCCCGCTGCTCGCACAGCTCCCGCGCGAGGCCTACGACGCGCTCTCGGCCAAGCACCTGCTGGGCCGCCTCGGCAAGCCGGAGGAGGTTGCACACCTCGTGACCTACCTGCTCTCCGATTACGCCTCTTTCATCACGGGCGGCTACTACCTGATCGACGGCGGCTACACCGCCATCTGATGCGCTGACCGACTCGCTCGGCCGCCAACCGATCCGCTCCGGCGGCAGCACCGGCCCAGGCCTCGCCTGGCGGCGCTGCCGTCGGATTCACTCTGTGGGCCGGATGCCGCCCGCCGCGTCGGTGGCGATGGTCCCGCCGGTGTCGTCGTCGCCGTCGTTCCAGGTCCGGCCCGGCGTGGCGGCCGCGGCCCGCTCCGAGATGAGCCCGGGGACCGTGATCCGGATGCGCCCGCCCACCTGCTCGAACCTCGCCTCATCCAACCCGGCGACGACGGCGTCCGCACCTCCCAGCGCAGCCGCAGCCACCGTCGAGGTCACGCCGAGGACCGCGCACCCGGCCGCGCGGGCGGCGGTCACTCCGAAGGGGGCGTCCTCGACGACGAGGCAGTCCTCCGCCGCCACTCCCAGCAGGGAGGCGGCCCGGAGGAAGATGTCCGGGGCGGGCTTGGCGCGGGGTACATCGTCGGAGCAGACGAGCACGTCCGGTACCGGAAGCCCGGCGGCGGCGAGGCGGGCACTCGCCACCGTGCGGATTCCGGAGGTGGCGACCGCCCACGCGTGCGCCGGAAGCGCCTCGAGCGCCTCGCGTGCGCCGGGTGCGGCCACGGTCTGGTGGGCGTTCGCCACCTCGAGGGCATCGATCCGGGCGAGCGAGGCGTCTACCCGCTCCGCGGGGATGAGTCCGCGGACGATCTCGCTGGTGGAGCGGCCGTCATGGCCGGTGAGCTGCTCGGCGGTGATCTCGTGCTCGATGGCCCACGCCGTCCACGAGTTCATGATCCCCTCATAGGAGTCCACCAGGGTTCCGTCGTTGTCGAAGAGGACGGCGGCAACGTCGAACGTGTGGGTCATGGTCCCATCCTCTCCCGTGGAGGACGCTCCGCAAGCGAAGCCCCGGGCGCCCGGGACGGCATGTGCCTCTCGACACCCGATGCACGGGTCTCGCCCGAAACCTCCCTGCGCTCCGGGGGAAGCGATCGGACCAGCGCTACTGGCGAGGGTGGAACATGAAAATCCCTGCGCGCCCGCGGGGGAAAGCCGGCGAACGGGCGGCCGGGCCGCGCCCCATGCGACCCTTGCGAGATGGACCCCCGCATCGCCGAGGCCTTCGACGCTGTTCCGCGTGAGGCGTTCCTGCCCGCGCACGAACGCGCGAACGCGCACCTCGACCGCCCCATCCGGCTCTCCCACGGTCAGACCAACTCCCAGCCGAGCACCGTGAGGAATATGCTCGGGCTGCTCAACCCCCAGCCGGGCGACCGCGTGCTTGATGTGGGCGCCGGCTCCGGGTGGACCACCGCGCTCCTCGCCCATCTCGTGGGGCCCGGCGGAGGGGTGTGGGGGGTGGAGCGGATCCCGGAGTTGCAGGAGGGGGCGAGCTCCGCCGTCGTGCACTGGCCGTGGGCCGAGGTGCGCCTCGCGCACGCCGAGGTCCTGGGAC
>JAAZBW010000430.1 GCA_012513625.1 Actinomycetales bacterium
GGAATCGGCGGCGCCGGCATGAGCGTGGTGGCCGAGCTCCTGCATGCGGAGGGCTACCAGGTGGCCGGATCGGACGCGCAGGATTCCGCGGTCCTGCGACGCCTCGTGGCCTCCGGGATCACCGCCGGGATCGGACACGACCCGAGCCGGCTCGAGGAGGCGATGACGGTGGTGGTATCCACCGCCATCCAGGATGCCAATCCAGAACTCCGGCGCGCCCGCGAACTCGGCCTCGACGTCATCCACCGCTCGCAGGCGCTGGCGATCGCCGCAGGAGAGCGGGATTTTGTGGCCGTGGCGGGCGCGCACGGCAAGACCACCACGTCCGCCATGCTCGCGGTGGCGCTCCACCACTCCGGGATGAACCCCTCCTTTGCCGTGGGTGGCACGGTGGTGGGCTACGGCAGCGGCGCCCACCTCGGCACGGGAACCGTGCTCGTGGCGGAGGCGGACGAGTCCGATCGGTCCTTCCTCAACTACTCGCCCCGCGTGGCGATCGTGACGAATGTGGAGCCCGACCACCTCGACTTCTATGGCACGGAGCAGGCGTTCTACGACGCGTTTGCGGACTTCGCACGCAGGATTGTCCCCGGCGGGCTTCTCGTGGCCTGTGCGGACGATCCCGGGGCGGTTGCCGTCATGGAGACGGCTCGCGAGCGCGGGGTGCGAGTGCTCGGCTTCGGCCACTCGAGCCCGGAGCTCACCGTGGAGGACGAGGCGTTCGTCCTGGGGGGCCGGCGTTACCCGGTCCGGCTCCGCGTGCGCGGATCGCACAACATGCTGAACGCCGCTGCCGCCCTCGGCGCCGGGGTGGAACTCGGAGTGGACGCCGCCACGATGGTGGCGGGCCTCGAGATGTTCACCGGCACCGGCCGGCGCTTCGAGTCCCACGGCACCCGCCGCGGGGTGCGCGTGGTGGACGACTACGCCCACCACCCCACGGAGGTGGCCGCCACCCTCCGTTCCGCGCGCGAGGTGACCGAGGGCCGCGTGCTCGTGCTCTTCCAGCCGCACCTGTACTCCCGGACCGTCCAGTTTGCCGAGCGCTTCGCCACCGCACTGGATGCTGCGGACATGGTGGTGGTCACGGACATCTACGGAGCCCGCGAAGCGCCCGTCCCCGGCGTCACCGCGGCACTCATCACGTCCCGCATGGAGCGCGGCCGCCACGTGCCGGAACGGATGGCCGCCGCCACAGTCATCGCCAGGGAGGCTCGCCCCGGCGATCTGGTACTGACGATGGGCGCGGGAGACGTAACGGAACTGGCGGACGTGATCCTGGAGCAACTGTGAGGCGCCCCAGCGATCCCGGTGCCCGGGTGACGGCGCCCCCGCAGCCCGAACCGCACCGTCGGAAGACGCAGCCGAAGGCGGCTCCAGGGCGGCAGGAACGTGTACACGCGACCAGTCTTCCCGCCGTCGTCGTCGAGGACCAGGGCCCGCCCACCATCCCGCCACCCGTCGTGGTGGACCTGGAGGACCGGATCGCCGAGCGCGACCGCGCGGAACGCCGCCGGTTCTGGCGCCGGGTTGGCCTCGGGACCGGCGGGGCCGCCGCAGCAATGGGCCTGGCGTGGGGAGCCTTCTTCTCGCCCCTGTTCGAGCTCGATGCGGAACGCGTCTCCGTCGTGGCCGAGCCCGGGAGGATCGAGGTGGACCTGGCAGCGGTCGCCGACCTCGCGGGGGAGCGCGTCGGCACCCCGCTCACCCGCCTGAACACGGGGGCGTTACGCGATGAGCTGGAAGAGATCCCCACCGTGCTGGACGCCTCCGTGCACCGCGCCTGGCCCACGGGCCTCGAGATCGCCCTCACGCCACGCACCCCGGTGGCGGCCGTACCCGTGGATGGGGGAGTGGAGCTGTTCGACGGTGAGGGCGTGGACCTCGGACTCGTACCCGAACTCCCCGAGGGGGTCCCCCTCGCACAGGTGCCGCTCGATGGGGGCACTGCGGGGATTCTCGCGGACATTGCCACGATCATGGGGATGCTGCCGGAGGAGTTGCTCGGCCAGATCTCCACGGTGGCCGCAGTCTCCCAGGACGCGATCGAGTTCACCCTCCACACCGGCCAGCTCGTGCGCTGGGGAGGCAACTCGGACAACGAGCTCAAGGTGGCTGTCCTCGCCACGCTGCTGCTCGAGGTTGAGGCGTCCCTCTACGACGTTGCCTCACCTCGCACCCCCGTCACGAGCTGACGGAGAATCGCGCAACACACCCACGGCGGTGATTGAAGGTAGTCCGCCGGACCCGTACTTTCACGGCGACAAGAAATGACATAAGTCTGAACCTCCAGTTCATGTTGAAGGTTGAGGCTCGACATAACGAGAGGGAACTCCCGTGGCAGCTCCGCAGAACTACTTGGCCGTCATCAAGGTGGTCGGCATCGGCGGAGGCGGCGTCAACGCCGTCAACCGCATGATCGAGGTGGGCCTCAAGGGCGTCGAGTTCATCGCGGTGAACACGGACGCACAGGCACTCCTCATGTCAGATGCCGATGTGAAACTGGACGTCGGACGTGACCTCACGCGCGGCCTCGGCGCCGGCGCGGATCCGGAGGTGGGCAAGAAGGCCGCCGAGGACCACACGGAGGAGATCGAAGAGGTCCTCCGTGGCGCGGACATGGTGTTCGTGACAGCGGGAGAGGGAGGTGGCACTGGCACCGGTGGCGCCCCCGTGATCGCCCGCATCGCCCGCGGACTTGGAGCCCTGACCATCGGCGTGGTCACCCGCCCCTTCACCTTCGAGGGCCGGCGCCGCTCCACCCAGGCGGAGGCGGGTATCGAGGCGCTGCGCGCCGAGGTCGACACCCTCATCGTCATCC
>JAAZBW010000431.1 GCA_012513625.1 Actinomycetales bacterium
CACCACTACCCGTTCCGGCTGGTGCCCCCGGCCGCGCTCGGCACCTACCTCGAGCAGCTCTCCGCGGAGGAGGGCGTGGAGGCGGCCTCGGGCGTGATCCCCATGGTGGTGCGCGCCGGCGCCGGGTCCGTCCGCGACTCCCTCTCGGTGCTGGACCAGCTGATCGCCGGCACCCCGGGCGGGGAGATTTCCTACGACGTGGCGGCAGCCCTCCTCGGCTTCACCTCCGCCAGCCTGCTGGACGATGCCGTGGAGGCCCTCGCCGGCCGGGACGGCGCCGCGCTCTTCCAGGTGGTGGAGCGTGTGGTGGGCTCCGGGCACGATCCGCGCAGATTCGTGGAGGACCTCCTGCAGCGCCTCCGGGACCTCGTGATCCTTGCGATCGCCGGCGAGTCCGGGGAGAGTGCGCTCGGATCCGTTCCGCAGGACCAGCTCGAGCGCATGCGTTCCCAGGCCACGCACCTTGGCGCCCCGCTCGCCTCGCGCGCCGCGGACCTCACCAACCGCGCCCTGTTCGAGATGGGTGGCGCCACCTCGCCCCGCCTCCAGTTGGAGCTGCTCTGCGCCCGCCTGCTGCTGCCCGCCGCGGAGGCTGAGGGTGGGCTTGGCGCGCGCGTGGCCGCACTCGAACAGGCGATGGCGCGTGGCACCGGCTTCCAGCGCGCGGCCGCGCAGGCCACGTCGTCGCCCTCGCAGGGTGCGCGGCAGTCTCCCGCGCGGGCGTCGTCGCAGTCACCCCCGCAGGGTGCGCCGCAGCCTCCGGCGCGGCCGCAATCGCAGTCTCCGGCGACGACGCCCACTCCGGCCGCGTCGCCCCCTCGCCAGGCCCAGCCCTCACCCTCCGCAGGTGCCGGCCAACCCTCGGCCTCGTCGGAGCGGGAGGTCCCCTCGCGGACCCCTGCGCAGCGTTCGGCGGAACCGCCGGTGCGGAGCGCCGCGGCGAATGCGCGTGCGGCGGCGGCCGCCCTGCGTGATGCTGAGGAGATTGCTCCTACGCCCGAGCCCGGGGCGGCGGGCGAGCCGCTGGCCGCGGACGTGGAACAGCGGGGGGCGGCAGCCCAACAGCGGGGGGCGCGAGCGGAACAGCGGGCGGCCCCGGCCGAACAGCAGGCGGCACCGGCGGAACAGCCGGGAGCGCCAGCGGAACAGCAGGCGGCACCGGCGGAACGGCCGGGAGAGTCAGCCGAGCAGCGGCGGGCGCGCACGGAGGAACAGGGCGTCCCCGCGGGCGAGCCGTCTCCCGAACAGCCCGCCGTCCCCGAACCGTCTGCTGCCGAACAGTCTGCCGCCGCCGAGCCGGGAGGGCCAGATTCCACCCTCGTTCGGCGCCGGTGGGGCGAGGTCCTGGAGACGCTCGGCCGTATCCGCCGGGCCTCGTGGGTGCTCGTCTCCCAGAGCGCGGCCGTGGGCGAGATGCGGGACGGCTCGCTCCACCTCGTCTTTGAGCCGCCGGGACTGGTCCAGGCGTTCCAGAATGGCGGCCACCGGGAGAACGTGGCCCTCGCCCTGCGGGAAACCCTCGGCCTCGAGGTGGAGGTGCGCGGAGTGACCGGGGATGAGGGGGGTGAGCCCCGTCAGGACCGCCCCGGAACCGGACCCACCGGTGGTGGCTCCGGTCCGGACGGGCCGCCGCCGGAGGAGCCGGACACCTACATGGATCACCCGCGCAGCGGCTCGGACGCCGCCCGCGGTGCCACTCCTCCCGCCAATCGGATCCCGCCGTCTGCCGATGACCTTCTTGCGGCCGTTGAACGCGCGCGCAGCTCCCGCCGGCCTGAGACGGACAACAGGAGGAGGCAGGGGAGCCGCGGGCTGCCCACCAACCGGCGCGATCAGGCCGGAACCACCGGGCAACCCACCGCTCAGCCGGGAGCGGGAGGAGGCGGGGCGGCAGGCGGAGCACCCGCCAGCCGCGACCACCCCTCCGGCAGCCGTGACCACGCCTCCAGCCGCCGCCACGCGCCCGGAGCGAGGGAACGGGAGGAGCGAGGGTACGCGGTTGAAGATGAACCGTCCCCGGATGATCAGGACGCAGGAGATTCCGGGATCGTGGGGATCACCGTGATCGAGCGGGTGCTGGGCGGCCGGCGCGTGGGGGAGGATGGCCGATGAGCAGCGTCTACGACGGAGCGTTGCAGGACCTGATAGATGAGCTCGGGCGGCTCCCCGGGGTGGGACCCAAGTCCGCGCAGCGCATCGCCTTTCACGTGTTGGCCGCCCCACGCGATGACATTGAGCGGCTTGCCGGCGCGCTTGCGGCGGTAAAGCAGCGGGTGAATTACTGCGAGGTCTGCGGCAATGTCACCGAGTCGGCGCAGTGCCGCGTCTGCACCGATCCACGGCGCCACGGCTCGGTGATCTGCGTGGTGGAGGACCCGAAGGACATCATGGCAATCGAGCGCACCCGCGAATACCGCGGCGTGTACCACGTGCTCGGAGGCGCCATCAATCCGATCAACGGGATCGGGCCCGAGCAGTTGCGCATCCGAGAACTCATGGGCCGGCTGGCGGACGGGAACGTGGAGGAGATCATCCTCGCCACCAACCCCAACATCGAGGGCGAGGCCACGGCCAGCTACCTCGCGCGCATGCTCGGCAGTATGGAGGTGCCCGTCTCGCGGCTCGCCTCGGGCCTGCCCGTGGGTGGGGACCTCGAATACGCGGACGAGATCACCCTTGGCCGCGCGTTCGAGGGGCGACGACGGGTGGACCCCCCGCGCCCGCCCAGCACTCCGGCACCGCCCACGCCCGCGCCCGCCGGCAGGCGGGAGGTGGATGGCACGGCCCACCCGAAGGGGTGAGCCGAAGATCACG
>JAAZBW010000032.1 GCA_012513625.1 Actinomycetales bacterium
GTCTGACGCGCCCGGTCGAGGAGTTCGTCATACTGGAACGTGGCCGTCCGCGGGAAGATCTGCCGATCCGCCCAGTACCGCACGCGGGTGCCGGTCCGCCTCTTGGGGACGGTGCCCACCTTCTCCAGCTCAGCCTTCTTCCGTGCCGGCGTGAACGGGGAGGAAGATGCGACTCCCTCCGAATCGTCGAATCGGCCTGGGATGCCCCGTTGAAACTGGAGGCGCCATGTGGTGCCGTCGCGGTCCACCTCCACGTCCAACCTCTCGGAGAGGGCGTTGACCACCGAGGCGCCCACGCCGTGGAGGCCTCCTGACGACGAGTACGAGCCGCCGCCGAACTTCCCGCCAGCGTGGAGCTTGGTGTACACCACCTCGAGACCCGACTGGCCGGTGCCCGCCACCGTGTCCACCGGGATTCCCCGCGCATGGTCCCGCACCTCCACCGAGTCATCCGGGTGGAGGAGGACCTCGATGAGGTCTCCGTGGCCCTCGAGCGCCTCGTCCACCGCATTGTCGATGATTTCCCACAGGCAGTGCATGAGCCCGCGAGAGTCCGTGGTGCCGATGTACATCCCCGGACGTTTGCGCACCGCCTCGAGTCCCTCCAGCACGGAGAGGCTGCGGGCGGTGTAGTCGCTCGCCGGGGCGGTCTTGGTCTTCGGGGGCACGTTCTCATCCTAGGCGGGGTGCCTGACACGGACGCGCAGCGACCCCACATGGCGTGCCGCACGGCGGCTGTGCCGGTGCCGGTCCACTCCGCGGACAGGCGTTCCGCCTGAAGCGAACCCCCGGGTCACCAAGGACTTTCCCGGGAGGAGGCGTGGTTGAGTGTGATTGTGATGATGACAGAATCGCCTACCCTCACCGCCATGGATCGGTGCGACGCCTGCGGAGCGCAGGCGTACGTTCGAGCTGAGCTGGCCTCCGGCCCGCTCTACTTCTGCGCGCACCACGCGCGTAAGCATGCGGACGCGCTGGCAGCCGCGGCCGTCTCCGTCATCGATGAGACGTCCCGGCTCCACGAGTCCGAGTAGACCCCACCCACGCAACGTACGAGAGCGGCGGACCCGAGGAGGGTCCGCCGCTCTTCGCGTTGTCAGGTCCCCGCGCCTCCGGCGCGAGGAGGTAGCTCAGTCCAGGTAGTCCCGGAGCACCTGGGAGCGGGACGGGTGGCGCAGCTTCGACATGGTCTTGGACTCGATCTGGCGGATCCGCTCGCGCGTGACGCCGTAGACCTTACCGATCTCGTCCAGGGTCTTCGGCTGCCCGTCCGTGAGCCCGAAGCGCATGGACACCACGCCCGCCTCGCGCTCCGAGAGCGTATCGAGCACCTGGTGCAGTTGCTCCTGCAACAGCGTGAACGAGACCGCCTCGGCGGGCACGATCGCCTCCGAGTCCTCGATCAGGTCGCCGAACTCCGAATCGCCGTCCTCGCCAAGCGGCGTGTGGAGCGAGATGGGCTCGCGCCCGTACTTCTGGACCTCCACCACCTTCTCCGGGGTCATGTCCAGCTCCCGGCCGAGTTCCTCCGGGGTGGGCTCGCGGCCGAGGTCCTGCAGCATCTGCCGCTGCACGCGGGCGAGCTTGTTGATGACCTCCACCATGTGAACCGGGATGCGGATGGTGCGGGCCTGGTCCGCCATCGCGCGGGTGATGGCCTGGCGGATCCACCACGTGGCGTACGTGGAGAACTTGTAGCCCTTCGTGTAGTCA
>JAAZBW010000432.1 GCA_012513625.1 Actinomycetales bacterium
CACTCCTCCGGGGGGATGCTGAGGGCCTCGAGGGTCTGGACGGTCTCCTGGACCATGAGGCGCAGGATGCTCGTGGTGTCCGAGTTGGGGGGAACGATGTAGGTCTGGGCTCCGAGCCAGCCCTCCGGGTTGCCGCCCGCCTCCTCGGGGAGACCGTAGGACGCCGTGTCCGCCGCAGCTGCCTGGACGTCCTCCACGGGGATGTCCAACGCGGTCGCGATCCGCTGGTAGATGGTGGCGGCCCGCACACCCTCGGGCACGGTGACCGAGATCTCGGCGCGGCTGGCACGGTCGTGGAGGGCGGTGATCACGTCCGCGGCCGGCATCTGGAGCTGGAGGTTGTAGAAGCCCGCCTGGATGCTCGTGGAGTTCGGGTCCGCGTTGTAGGCACTCACGAACGCCCCCTGCGTGGCCACCACGTCCGCGTCCGCGAGGATCGAGCCGATGGCGGCGCCGGAGGAACCGGCTGGGATCTCCACCATCACCGAGCCGGTGCCCGGGCCCGCGTAGTCCTCCGGTGCCGCGTCGCCGTCGAGGAATCCGCGGACCACAGGGAGCACGAAGGCCACGGCCACTCCGAGGATGACGAGGGAGACCAGCACCGCCACCACGGTGCGGCCGCGCTGGGACCGGCGGCGGGACTTGCGGGCCGCCTCCTCGCGGCGCTCACGTCGGGACCGACGGGGACCCTCTTCGCTCAAACCGACGTCGAATAGGTCGGTCATCCGTGCTCCTTCACTAGCTCGCCAGGGGGTTCCCCCGTGCGTCGTTCCTGCTCGAGTGCCTGCTCCAGGATTACTGTGGCAGCCACCTGGTCCACGACCGGGCGGTGGTGGCGTTCGCGGCGCCCTGCATCCTGCAGCAGCTGGTGCGCACTGACCGAGCTCAGCCGCTCGTCCACGAGCCGGACAGGCACATCCACTGCCGCTGCGATCGCCCCAGCATAACGCCGGGCATTCGCCGCGCTGGCGCCCTCCTCGCCGGACATTCCGAGGGGAAGGCCGACCACCACCTCGATGGCGGCATACTCCTCCACCATGCGTGCGATCTTGGCGATCTCCTGCCCGGCCGCACGCCTCGTCAGGGTGGCAATGGGGAGCACGAGCACGCCTCCCGCGTCCGAGCGGGCGAGTCCCACGCGGACGCCTCCGGCATCCACGCCGAGCCGGGTCCCGGTCCTCACCCCTGCGAGGCCTTCCGGAGCTCGGCGGCGAGTGCTTCGAGGGCCTCCGGGATCGCGGCCGGGTTCGTGCCTCCGCCTTGGGCGATATCGTCCTTGCCGCCACCGCCACCACCGAGCACCGTGGCCGCAGCGCGCACGAGCTGTCCGGCGCGGACAGCCTGCTCCCGCACCTCCGGTGAGGTGGCCACCGTCACGAGTGGCCGGTTGTTCGCGATGCCGACGAGGGCCACCGCGCTGCGTTCGCCGAGACGGCCCCGGATATCGAGCGCGAGGGTGCGCAGGTCCTCGGCGGAACCCACCTCACCCACGTTCTCCACCACGGCGTTGATGTTGCCATAGTGGCGAGCGGCGGCCGCGAGGACCCCTGCACGCGCCTGGAGGGCCGCGGCCTGCGAAACGGCGAGATGCTTCTCCACCGTCTTCAGGCGGGTCATGAGCTGGGTCACGCGGTCCGGTAGCTCCTCGGGGCGAGCGCCCATGAGCTGCGAGACCTGGGAGACGATCGCCGCCTCCTTCGCCTGGTGGGCGTAGGCGCCGGCGCCCACGAGCGCCTCGATGCGGCGCACCCCGGAGCCGATGGAGGCCTCCCCGAGCACGTCGATCCGACCCACGTTCCCGGTCATCGGCACGTGGGTGCCGCCGCAGAGCTCGCGGGACCAGCCCTCACCGATGTCCACCACACGCACGATCTCGCCGTACTTCTCGCCGAACAGTGCCTGCACCCCGGCGGCGCGGGCGTCGTCGAGCTTCATCTCGTAGTCAGCGATTGCCAGGTTCTCCGCCAGCCGGCGGTTTGCCTCACCCTCGATGTCGTACACCTGATCCCGGGAGAGCCCGGAGGTGTGGCGGAAGTCGAAACGCATCCGGGAGGGCGAGTTCTCACTGCCCGCCTGATGGGCGCCGCGGCCGAGGCTCTCAAGGAGGACCTGGTGCACCATGTGGGTGGCCGTGTGGGCCTGGGCGATCTGGTGACGGCGATCGCGATCGATCTCGGCCACCCCCACCTCGTCCACCACGAGGGTTCCCTCGGTGAGGGTGCCGCGGTGGGCCGGCACACCCTTCACGGGCGCCTGGGTGTCAATCACGTCCACGATCGCACCGCCCTGAAAGCGCAGGGTGCCGCGATCGCCCTGTTGTCCTCCGGACTCCGCGTAGAACGGGGTGCGGTCCAGCACGATCTCCACCTCAGCAGGGGCGGAGGCGGCCGGAACGGACTCCCCGTCCACGAGGATGCCCACCACGCGTGCCTCGGACATGGCGTCCGTGTACCCCACGAACTGGCTGTTCCCACCCATGAGCGAGCGGAACGCCTGGAAGACGGTGGGATCCTGGTGGCCTCTCTTCTTCGAGAGTGCGTCCGCACGGGCGCGCTCTCGCTGCTCCGTCATGAGGGTGCGGAAACCGGCCTCGTCCACATCCACGCCCTGCTCGCG
>JAAZBW010000433.1 GCA_012513625.1 Actinomycetales bacterium
CGCGCCAAGTTCGAGGAGGCTGGACTCGAGGACGGCGTCGAGCTGCGCCTCGGCTACAACGGCCCGAACCCGCGCCGTACCTCCACCGTGGAGCTCATCAAGGCGTCCTGTGACCAGGTCGGCTTCAACATCGTGGATGTGTCCTCGAACAGGTTCTTCACGCAGACGCTCCCGAACGGTGCGTACGACGTGGCGCTGTTCGCCTGGGCGGGCTCCGGCCAGATCGCCTCGGGTCGCAACATCTACTCGACCGGTTTGCCGCAGAACTACGGCGAGTTCTCGAACTCCGAGGTTGACGCCGCGTGGGACACCCTCGCGTCGTCGCTCGATCCTGAGGTTCACCTCGAGCAGGTGAAGATCATCGAGAAGCTGCTGTGGGACGAGCTTTACGGTATTCCGCTGTACGCCCACCCGAACGTGGTGGCCCACTCGTCCAACCTGGACAACGTGCGCTCCACCGCCACCCAGGACGGTGTCTCATGGAATGCCTTCCAGTGGGCGTTCTCTGCTGAATAGTCTGCACCGGCGTTGTGGGGCCGGGCAGGTTCCGGCCCCACAACGCCCGCCCTCCGGCACCTCGCCGGACGGCACCGCGCACACTCCCCGAGTGTGACGGGAGCCCCTCGAGGGGCTTCCACCGCTCCGAGCCGTGGGGCAGGTGGCACCCGCCACCTGCCCCACGCGTTTGCGAAGCGCAGGTCAAATAGAGCAAACTGCTCTGAAATGCCGCCCCCGGCGACCCCCGGGGACCGGCGCCGATCGCCCTGCTCCCCCTGCCGGGCGATCTCGGAACCCAGTACCGGCCCACCGCTACCAGCGGTGCGATTCGGGATGCGTAAGGATTCGCTGTGGTCAAATACATTCTCCGGCGCGTGGCCATCTCGCTGGTAGTGCTGTTGGTGGGCTCTGTGCTGCTTTTCTTCCTGGTCACCATCTCTGGTGACCCACTGGAAGACCTCCGCGAGTCCCAGAGCCCCAACAGGGACAACCAGATGCGGCAACGCACGGCCAACATGGGTCTCAACACCCCCTGGTGGGAGCGATACCTAGTCTGGCTGCAGGGGGCCTCCCGGTGTGTGATCGGTCAGTGTGACCTCGGCACCAACCGCGAGGGAGTGCAGGTGCTCGGGATGCTCGGCACGGCCGCGTCCTCCACCCTCCGCCTGGTCATCCTCGCCACGATCCTTTCGATCGTGATCGGTATCGCGCTCGGTATCCTCACAGCGATCCGCCAGTACTCCGGTTTCGACTACGCCGTGACCTTCATGGCATTCCTCTTCTTCTCGCTGCCCGTGTTCTGGGCGGCCGTGCTCCTCAAGGAGTACGCAGCGATTCGCTTCAACAACTGGCTGGCAGACCCGAACATATCCGTCACATTCATGCTCGTCATGGGGTTGATAGCGGCGTTCTCGGTACAGCTCGCCGTGGGCGGGCCGTGGAAGCGCCGGCTCATCTCGGCCGCCGTCGTGTTCGTGTTCGTGGTGGGGATCCTCTACTACTTCGATGCGGTGCGCTGGTTCAGCCAGCCCTCTGTGGGTCTGCCGATCTACATCCTCTCCGCCCTCGGTGCCGGCGTGCTGGTGCTCGGAATGACGATGGGCTTCGGCAACAGGGGGGTGCTCTACTCCGTGGGCGCCACCGTGGCGATCGGCATCATCAGCTACTCGTTCCTACGCGGTCAGTTGCTCAGCAATCCAAGCGCGGTGCTCCTCCTCGGATCGTTCGCATTCGCCATTGCGGTGGCCGTGGCGGTCAGCTTCCTCTTTGGTGGCTTCTCCCGGAAGCACGCGATCGGGCTCTCCATCTCGACGGCGTCTGTGATGTCCTTCCTCGCGCTGGTGGACCTGATGCTGACGAACTGGACCAACTACTACGCGATCAACAAGCGCCCGATCCCCACGATCGGTGCGGTGACACCCAACCTGAACGGCGACTTCTGGCAGTCGTTCATCGATGTGGCCACCCACCTGTTGCTGCCCACCACGGTCCTCATGCTGGTCTCGCTTGCCGGATACACCCGGTACACCCGAGCATCGATGCTCGAGGTGCTGAACCAGGACTACATCCGCACCGCCCGTTCGAAGGGACTGCCGGAGCGCACGGTGATCACCAAGCACGCGTTCCGCAACTCCCTGATCCCTCTTACCACGATCATCGCCTTCGACTTCGCCGGCCTGATCGGCGGCGCCGTCATCACGGAGACCGTGTTCGGCTGGAAGGGCATGGGTGAGCTGTTCAAGACGGGCCTCCAGAACGTGGATCCCCAGCCCGTGATGGCGTTCTTCCTCGTCACCGGTATCGCCGCGATCACGATGAACCTGGTGGCGGACCTCCTGTACGCAGTCCTCGATCCGCGGATCACGAGGTGAGGCACACCATGACCACATGCTTCCTGCCCGCGACCCGGATGATGGGAGAGACCCGATGACGCTACCGAGCGAGCCAGGGCGCGAGGACCTCGTCCGCCAGTCCGATGAGATCCTGTAGGCCGAGCAGCCCACCTCCATGGACTCCCGTGCACGCCAGAGGGTGGAGGGGCGGGTGCGCACCTCCACCACCGACTTCTCAGTGGAGGAGGACCTGGAGGGGAAGACCGACAAGTCGTTCTCCCAGGGCCAGCTCGTGCGTAGGCGCTTCTTCCGCCACAAGGCGGCGATGGTGTCGATGACCATCCTGGTCCTCGTGGTCCTGCTGGCCGCCACCTCGATCGGTTGGGGGCCAATCCCCGGCTGGTGGAAGTGGGGAGTGGAGATCCCGGCGCCCGTTCAGAACGGCGGACGTCCCACCCTCTCCCTGTGGCCCTTCGCGATCGGGGACCACCCGTTCGGCCAGGAGACGATCGGCAAGGACTACTTCGCACTCACCATGCGCGGCACCCAGATCTCCCTGCAGATCGCCTTCATGGTGGGCCTCCTCGCCACCGCAATCGGCACACTCATTGGCGCGGTGGCCGGCTACAAGCGCGGCATGATGGAAGCCCTCCTCATGCGGATTACGGACCTGTTCATCATCATCCCGGGCCTCGTGCTCGCCGCGGTGTTGGGCCAGATCGCGGGCGGTGGCGTGGTGCCGCTGTCCATCATGCTGGGCGTCATTTCCTGGACCGGTCTCGCCCGCCTGGTGCGCGGCGAGGTGCTCTCGTTGCGCGAGCGCGAGTTCGTGATGGCCGCTCGCGCGATCGGAACTCCCACTTCAAGGATCATCTTCCGCCACATCCTGCCGAACGCGCTCGGCACGATCATCGTGAATGCCACGCTGCTGATCTCGGCGGCGATCCTCACCGAATCCGGGCTCTCGTTCCTGGGCTTCGGCGTGCAGCCTCCGGACACCTCGCTCGGCGTGCTGATCTCCACCTACCAGCAGGCGTTCACCACCCGACCGTGGCTCTTCTGGTGGCCCGGCCTCATGATCCTCACCATCGCGCTCTGCGTGAACTTCATCGGTGATGGTCTCCGCGACGCCTTCGATCCGCGCCAGCAGCTCGACTGAGAGAGCAGGAGAGAGACATGACTGTGACTCCGACGAGCACGTCCTCCACAACTGAGGACCACAACGCGGTCCTCAGCTTCGAGGACCTCGATGTCCGCTTCCGCACCGAGTTCGGCACGGTTCACGCGGTCAAGGGCATCAACCTGCAGGTCAACCCCGGAGAGGTGGTCGCCCTCGTGGGCGAGTCCGGCTCCGGGAAGTCCGTGACGGCCACCACGGCGCTCGGCCTCCTTCCGAAGAACGCCCGCATCGGCGGCGAGACGGTGGTGGGCGGAGAATCGATCGGCAAGTTGGACG
>JAAZBW010000005.1 GCA_012513625.1 Actinomycetales bacterium
CGAACCACTACCTGGCGGTGGCCATCAACTACCTGTACCAGAACCGGCCCGGCTGGCCCGCGGACGCGGCCATCGGAAAGACCCTCGTCTCCTCCTCCCTGATCGACCGCGTGGCCGCGGGCATCGGGCGCAGGCTCGTGGAGGTCCCCGTGGGATTCAAGTGGTTCGTGCCCGGCCTGATCGACGGTTCGTTCGGGTTCGGTGGCGAGGAGTCCGCCGGCGCCTCGTTCCTCCGGATGGACGGCACCGTGTGGACCACGGACAAGGACGGCATCATCCTTGCGCTGCTCGCCAGCGAGATCCTGGCCGTGACGGGCAAGTCGCCCTCGCAGATCCACGCCGAACTGGTGGAGCGCTACGGCGCCTCCGCGTACGCGCGGATCGATGCGGTGGCGACGCGGGAGCAGAAGGCCAAGCTGAAGAACCTCTCCCCGTCCGATGTCACTGCCGAGACCCTCGCGGGCGAGCCGATCACGGCGCGCCTCGTGAACGCCCCCGGCAACAACGAGGCGATCGGTGGACTCAAGGTCACCACGGAGAACGCGTGGTTCGCAGCCCGTCCCTCGGGCACCGAGGACGTGTACAAGATCTACGCCGAATCCTTCAAGGGCGCCGAGCACCTCGCCGAGGTGCAGGAGGCGGCCAAGGAGGTGGTGAGCGCGGCCCTCGGCGGATAGCTGAGGGGTGAAACCGGCCGGGGCCGGGACTGCGAGGAGGCAGTCCCGGCCCCGCCTTTCTTCTGGCGTTCGTGCGGTGGCCCCTAGTCGAGGGCCACTCTGATCACCTCGCCGCCACCGGGGAGCACGGAACCGGTGGTGACGTAGGCGGAGCCTCCGCCGATTGCGATTCCGTAGGGCGCGAACGCGGAGGCGAGCACCATGGGTTCGCCCAACACCTCACCGTCGTCCACTACCTGCACCACGGATCCGGGATCGTTGGTCAACAGGCCGAGCTGCACGGCGTACAGGTCACTGCCGTTCCAGGCGAGGTCGGTGACCGTGGTCAGCCCGGATACATAGACCTGGGGGGCCTGGCCCGCCACCACGCGCCAGATCATCGCCTCACCCGCAGGGAACGGGAAGCCAGTGAGCGTCGAGACATAGTAGGCGCCGTCCGGTCCCTTTGTTACGGACGTGGGCACTGGGTCCATCATGAAGCCAGGAGCGACCTCGGGCTTCGCAACTGACGGGAAAACCGCGATCGTCTGGATGGAGCCGTTCGGACGGATCCGGAGGAGCGAGTTTCCACCCGCATCCACGATCACGTAGTTGCTGCCGTCCTTCACGAATCCACCCGGGTTCGAATCGGCGCCGTCAGCATCCGGGTCATTGACTCCCTCGAACTCAGCGAGGTCCGCCTCGAGCTTGGGCCCCTTGGAGAAGGTCCCGGTCAGGAAGGTGCCGAGCCACTCTGCCCCGGGCACACCAACACGGACCTCGGGCGGGCCCCCGAGTCCCATGCTCACGTGGAATCGGGTGCCCTGCTGCTGGACATCCGCGGGACCCGAGGCGCCGCCACCGTCCTCGGCCGCCGCCGAAGGGAGGCCGGTGAGCACGCGCGTCTGCGCACCGTTGCTGGGGTTCACGCGTGTCACGGAGCCGGTGAAACCAAAATAGAGTTCACCTTCGGCGCCTTCTCCAAGGGCCAGGTCCCCTCCCACACCTGATTCGGCAACGTACAACTTCCCATCAGTGCCAAACGAGAGGTGGCGTGGATTGTTGAGGCCGTCTGCCACCGTGGTGTGCGCGGACTCCGATTCGTCCGCAGCAGCCGGAAGGACTGCTCCGGCAGAAAGGATCAGTGCCCCCGCTCCAAGAGCCGCCAGGGCACGGTTGCGTGGTTTCATTCGAACTCCTTTGTTCCCCTGCGATTGATTGTGATCACAACCACTGCGAGCCTAGGAGCGCCTGGGTGTCGCGTGCACGTCCG
>JAAZBW010000434.1 GCA_012513625.1 Actinomycetales bacterium
CGGCGAGCGAGGGGGGACATATGATTGTCCGAATTCTTGGGGTTGCGGCGTTGCTCTTGGCCCTCACCGGGGGGAAGATCTCGGTTTTTGACGAGCAAGCGGAGCAGGTAGTCTTGGAACAACCAGCCGCGTGGTATACCAAAAAGGCGAGTTGTCAGTTGGTCAGGATCAGCGACAACACCGTGGTGGGATACGTTTTCGGTTACGGTGCTGGCTCATCGGAGCAGATCGCTTGGAACGCTGCCCTTCGAGATGCGAACTCAAGTGTGCCGAGTGGACATTACAAGAGACATTGTAAAGAAGGTACGCGCGGCGTAGGAGGCGGACGGTTCTCCCTGACCACAACCGAAGCATACGCCGCGCCGGTGGTGACATCGTTGGTTGCTTCGTGAGCGGCGCCCACGACGCCGAGGAGACGGTGCCGCCGCGATTGTGGGAGATCCGGTTGGGAATCTCAGCAACGGAGTCCGACGCCATGTGGGTTCTGGAGCGGATTGAGCATCTCCTGTGCCCTGATCCGGATCACGCTCCGCCGTGCCCGATTCCCTGGCAGATAGGGCGTGCGGCCGTGGATCCCACTTCCCTGAGGTACGAACCACTCCGTGAGCAGGTCCGACACGAACAGGACGGGGCGCACGGCTGAAGTGCAGGAGCAGCGCCGCCACGGGCGCCAGGACGGATGCCGTGAGGGGACTCACTCGGAGGGTGTCCGGGGCGCGCGGAACTGGCTGATACGATGATCGCTGCCGTATGTGATCGGCCACGGATTGTCGTGCCCGGGTGGATCTGCCCCGGCGCTCTGTGCAACGAACATGAAGGAGAACCTGTGGCGCTCGCCAAGGAAATCAAGGACCAGATCATCGCCGAGTACGCCACCCATGAGGGTGACACCGGTTCCCCTGAGGTCCAGATCGCGTTGCTCTCGCGGCGTATCAAGGATCTGACAGAGCACTTCAAGACCCACAAGCACGATCACCACTCCCGCCGCGGCCTCATGCTGCTGGTTGGCCAGCGCCGCCGGCTGCTCGGCTACCTGCAGGACGTGGACATCGCGCGTTACCGCTCGCTGATCGAACGTCTCGGTCTGCGCCGCTAGCACGCACGGCGGCCGGTCCTTCGGGGCCGGCCGTCCTCATAACCGAATACCGAAACCCGATTGCCCGCGACGTTCGCCGGTCCTCGGTGGTGGCTTCCGGACCATGCGTCCGTGAGTTTCTACTGATGGCCGGGGGGATGCGCGGACTGAACGAAAGGAGACCCGCATGGAGGGTCCCGAGATCAAGTTCGCCGAGGTGACCATTGACAATGGTTCGTTCGGCACCCGCACCATTCGCTTCGAGACCGGCCGCCTGGCACGCCAGGCCGCCGGATCGTCCGTTGTCTACCTGGACGAGGACACGATGATCCTCTCCGCCACGGCGGTGTCCAACCGGCCGAAGGACCACTTCGACTTCTTCCCCCTGACCGTGGACGTGGAAGAACGGCAGTACGCCGCCGGGAAAATCCCCGGTTCGTTCTTCCGCCGCGAGGGGCGGCCCTCGACCGACGCGATCCTCGCGTGCCGCCTCATCGACCGTCCGCTGCGCCCCGCCTTCGTGAAGGGCCTGCGCAATGAGGTCCAGGTAGTGGCCACCGTGCTCGCGATCCATCCGGACGACTCCTATGACGTGGTGGCCATCAACGCCGCCTCGCTCTCAACCCAACTGTCCGGCCTGCCCTTCTCGGGCCCCATTGGAGGCGTGCGTATCGCCTACGTGGACGGCGAGTGGGTGGCGTTCCCGCGCTACTCCGAGGTGGAGCGCGCCACCTTCTCCATGGTGGTGGCCGGCCGCGTCATCGGCGACGACGTTGCGGTGATGATGGTGGAGGCTGAAGCCACGGACAACGCCTGGGAGCTCATCCAGGGCGGTGCCCCCAAGCCCACGGAAGAGGTGGTGGCGAGCGGGCTCGACGCTGCGAAGCCTCACATCCGCGCGCTCTGCGAGGCCCAGGCCCGTATTGCGGCCGAGGCTGCGAAGCCCACGGCCGAGTTCCCCCTCTACCCCGAGTACGCACCCGAGGTCTACCAGGTGGTGGAGCCGAAGGTCCGCGACGCCGTGGCTGAGGCCATCAAGATCGTGGGCAAGCTTGAGCGTGAGTCCCGCCTCGAGGAGATCCGCGCGCAGGTGCTCGGCCAGATCGGTCAGGACTTCGAGGGCCGCGAGGGAGAGATCTCAGCGGCTGTGCGTGCCGTGACCAAGGACCAGATCCGCCACCGCGTGCTCACCGAGGGCACGCGAATCGACGGACGTGGCCTGAAGGACATCCGCACCATCTCCGCCGAGGTGGAGGTGCTGCCCCGGGTGCACGGCTCCGCAC
>JAAZBW010000435.1 GCA_012513625.1 Actinomycetales bacterium
ATCCAGGGACGGGCCGCTGTGCCCAATTCTACCCCAGATTGCCGTTTTGGCCGCACAGGGCCTGTGGATAGGTCCACCCACAGGTTTGGGGGTCAAGGCGCTCAGGAAGCCTCCTGCGCAATATTCCCCCCGCGCGCGGTCCTGCCCTAGCCGTGCGTGTCTCGCGCCAGCCGCACCCGCCGCCGCGCCCACCCGCGCCCGCCAGTGCGCCGACCCGCCATCACCCCTACCCGTACGTGTCTCGCGGGCCCCGGCCCGGCACGGACCGGATGCCGTGCTTCCAACTCGGAGCCTTCGGTCCGAGCACCACGATCTCCGTCACCACCTCCGGCCCCACCACCTCCGCGATCCGGCTCCGCACCGGCCCCATCAGGTGCTTCAGGTTCGTGGCCCACGCGGTGGAGCTCGCCCGCACCACCAGCCGGCCATCCTCGAAGTGCTCGATCTGGCTGTGGTTCGCCACGTCGTCGCCCACGATCTCGCGCCACTTCGTGATCACGCTCGCCGACTCCACCTGTTCGCTCCACCCCCGCGCGTCCAGCAGGGATTCCGCGAGACTCCCCAGCTTCTGCGGGTCGCGCCGGCTCGGCTTTGCTCCGCTGCCCGCATTGCCGAGGCCGGGGCCGGCTGTGGTGTCCCCCGCGCCCCGCATGGATCCCGGCTTCCATTTCCGACGACGGCGCGCAGCCGGGTTCTTGGCAAGCGCCCGGGCGCGTTCGAGCGCCTGGAAGGCGGCCGCGTCGTCCGGCTCCGAGCGCGGTGCGGGGACATGGGGATCACTCATCGGAGGACTCCACCTCCTCGCGGGTCACGGTGCCCGCCACCACCTCGTAGCGGGTGCCATTCAGTTCCTGGGGCACGTCCGCCGCCACCGCGGCGGTCACGAACACCTGCTCGGCCTCCCCCACCATGCCTGCGAGCCGCCGCCGGCGCGCGGAGTCCAGCTCGGCGAACACGTCATCAAGGATCAGGATCGGCGGGTCCGGATCGTCCGCCCGCAGCAGCTCGAACTCCGCGATCCGCAACGCGAGCGCGAGGCTCCACGATTCTCCGTGCGAGGCGTACCCCTTGGCGGGCAGCTCCCCGATCGCGAGGAACAGCTCGTCCCGGTGCGGCCCCACCAGGGTCACGCCCCGCTCCAGCTCGGCCGGCCGAAGTGCCCGCATCACCGCGAGCAGCCGCTCTTCCAGTTCGGCAGCGCTCGCCCCCTCTCCCGACGGCGCGGGCAACGTCCCCTGGTCCTCCTCGCCACTCCGTCGGTACTTTCCGCCAGCGGCCAGGCGCTCCTCCTCGCGGGCGAGCGAGGTCTGGAGTTCGATCGTGGCGAGCCGGTCCGATTCGGAGACCAGCCGGTAGGCGTCGGCCACGTGGGGAGCGAGGTCGGCCACCAGCCGTGCACGGGCCGCCGAAATCTGCGCGGCGGCTGCGGCGAGTTGGATGTCCCAGACGTCGAGGGTGGATTCGGCGTACTCGTCGCGGCGGCCTCCGCGTGCCCGGCCACCTGCCTGCTTGAGCAGGGCGGAGCGTTGGCGGAGCGTCTTCTCGTACTCGGACTTCACCCCGGCAAGCCGCGGGGTCCGCAACACCATCAGCTCGTCGAGCAGCCGGCGCCTCTCGGAGGGATCTCCCTTCACGAGCGCAAGGTCCTCCGGCGCAAACACCACGGTGCGGAGGATCCCGAGCAGGTCCCGCGGTTTCGCCTGCCCCCGGTTCAGCCGGGCGCGGTTTGCGCGACCCGCGATGATCTCGAGTTCGAGGGTCTGCGTGCGGGCTGATTCCGTGCCCGAGACCACCTTCGCGCGGACCACCGCCCCCGGCATACCGGCCCGCACGAGCGTCGTGTCCGCTGAGACGCGGTGCGAGGTGAACGTGGAGAGGTAGGCGATCGCCTCCACCAGGTTGGTCTTGCCCTGGCCGTTCTTGCCCACGAGCACCATCACGCCCGGCGCGAACTCCACCACCGCCTCGCCGTAGTTACGGAAGTCGGACAGGGCGAGGTGGGTGAGGTGCATTCAGTGGATCGCGTGGTCGCGGGCGGCCCGGAAATCCGTGCCGCGAACCGGAACCAGCCCTACTCGACCGACTTCACGGCGTGGCCACCGAACTGCTGGCGCAGCGCGGCGATCGCCCGCATGGCCGGAGAGTTGTCCTGGCGGGACTCGAAGCGGGCAAA